>DATICH010000027.1:0-4707 GCA_035456885.1 Methyloceanibacter sp. | reverse complement strand
ATGACGAGCACGTTCACCGGGCCGATCGGCGCCGCCACCAGCAGACCGATGCCGAGGCCGGCAAGCACGAGCTGGAGAGTGGAAACGACGAATTGCGCGCCTGCCTGCAAGGCCAGGCCCTATGTGCTCGGCGGCAGCGCCGAGCGGTCGTTGCGCGGCGATCGCGCCGTCAAGCCCCGGACTTGCGCTGCAACGCCGATCTGCGAAATTGACTGAGCACTCATGGAGTGATGCATGAATCGCCGGATTTCCATCATGATTGCCCTCGGCGCATTGGTAGCTGGCGCTGTCGCCCTTGTCTATGCCGAGAAGAAGCCGGTCGGTGAGCCCTCCGGGACGGCGCTAGCAGCCGGCGGTGCGACGGCGCAAACCCCGGAGCCGCTTTACGATTTTGGCGCGCTACCCGACCCGGTCAAGCGCGTGATCGAGCAGATCGCCGGGGCTGCCCAGAGCGGCGAGATCGAGAATATGCGCCCGGTGCTCGAATCAAACGAGCTGAAGCCGATGGTCGCGGCCGCCTATGTGGAAGACCCGATCGCCCACTGGAAAAAGCAGTCCGTCGACGGCACGGGTCGCGACGTGCTGGCGGCCATGCTCAACGTGATGTCGGCGGGCTTCGTCCGCATCGGCAACGGGCAGGACGAGATGTATGTCTGGCCCTATTTTGCCGAGGTCGATCTCTCCAAGCTGACCCCAGCGCAGGAGGTGGAGCTCTATCGCGTTGCTTCGCCCGAGATTGCCGTGCCGATGAAGAAGAGCGGCAAATACGGCTATTACCGGCTCGGCATCTCGCCCAGCGGCGTCTGGCACTATTTCATCCAGTGATGTGGGGCAAAGCCTCGCCGAAGCGGACCGGCTGACCGGCCGCGGGTCCAAGCTCGCCTTGCCACATGGCGAGCCGCCCACGCACGAGCGTGCCGACCGGCCAGCCCTTCACCTTGCGGCCGGCGAAAGGCGTCCAGCCGCATTTGCTGCCGATCCACGACTCCTCGATGACTTGCTCGGCCTTGAGGTCGACGATGGTGAAGTCGGCGTCGTAACCGACGGCAATGCGGCCTTTGCCGGCGATGCCGAACAGGCGCTGCGGCCCCGCGCTGGTCAGATCGACGAAGCGGGCGAGCGATAGGCGTCCGGCGTTGACGTGATCCAGCATGATCGGGACCAAGGTCTGCACGCCAGGCATGCCTGACGGCGTTGCGGGATAGCTCTTCGATTTCTCCTCGAGCGTGTGCGGGGCATGGTCCGAACCCAGCACGTCGACCACGCCCTCGTTCAGGCCCCACCAGAGTCGTTCCTGATGGTAGCGGTCTCGAATTGGGGGATTCATCTGCGCCTTGGTACCAAGCGTCACATAGGCCTCCGGCGCGGCAAGGGTCAGGTGCTGCGGCGTGACCTCGACCGAGGCGATGTCCTTGTGCAGGGCGAGCAGCGCCATCTCTTCGCCGGTCGAGACATGCAGAACATGCACGCGCTTGCCGGCCTGGCGCGCCAGCCGCAACAGCCGCTCGGTCGAGGCGAGCGCGGCTTCGGCGTCGCGCCATTCGCTGTGGCTCGAGGGATCACCCTCGCGTTGTAGCCGCATCCGCTCCCTAAGCCGTGCCTCGTCCTCGGAATGGAAGGAGGCGCGGCGCCTGATCGCGGCGAGAATCCGCGCCAAGCTCGCCTCGTCGTCGACCAGAAGGTCGCCAGTCGAGGAACCCATGAACACCTTGATCCCGGCGGCGCCGGGCAGACGCTCGAGCTCCCCAAGCCGATCGATATTGTCGCGCGCGGCGCCGACGAAGAACGCAAAGTCGCAATACATGCGGTCCGTGGCCGCCGCGACCTTGGCGGCAAGCGCTTGGGCGGTCGTGGTCGGCGGGCGCGTGTTGGGCATCTCGAACACCGCGGTCACTCCGCCAAGCACGGCCGAGCGGCTGCCCGTTGCGAGGTCCTCCTTATGTTCCAGCCCCGGCTCACGGAAATGCACCTGAGTATCGATCACGCCGGGCAGGATATGCAGACCCCGCGCGCCGATGGTCCTCCCGGCGAGGCCTTCGCCGATCGTGCCAATCGCGGCGATGCGGCCGTCCTTCACGCCGATATCTGCGGGAGCTTCGCCGGCATGATTGACGACGGTGCCCCCTTTGAGGACAAGATCGAAGGTCTCGGCCACGCGCGCTTCTCTTGCGGGCTCAAGCCCGCTCCCATAAATGTCGGACGCCTTGGTAGCAGAAGAGCTGGATATGAGCCATTGCCATGCTTGTCTCCTGGCCGATCGCAGCGCGCTCAGCGTATGCGGGCCTGATGCGCAGAAATTCCTGCAAGGGCTGATCACCAACGATATCGGCAAGGCTGCCGGCGGCAAGGCGATTCACGCCGGCCTGCTCTCCCCCCAGGGAAAGGTCCTGTTCGACTTTCTTGTCGTTTCTCGCGCCAACGGCTTCCTGATTGACGTGGCGCGGGACAAGGCCGAGGAGCTTCAGCAGCGGCTTGGCTTCTATCGCTTGCGGGCGCAGGTCGAGATCGAAGCAGAGCCTTCGCTCGACGTGGCGGCGGCCTGGGGCGGATCGCCGCGCGCGCCGGAAGGCGCCATCGCCTATGCCGATCCACGGCTGCCCCAGCTCGGCTTTCGCCTGTTCATGCCCCATGGCCAGGACGCGGCCGAGCTTGGCTGCGAGCCTGCCTCAGAGGACGACTATCACGCCATGCGCATCGAACTTGGCGTGCCCGAGGGCGGCCGCGACTATGCCTTCGGCGATACCTTCCCGCACGAGGCCCTGTTCGATGAATTGAACGGCGTGGACTTCGCCAAAGGCTGCTTTGTCGGCCAGGAAGTGGTGTCGCGCATGGAGCACAGAGGCATGGTTCGCAAACGCATCATCCGGGTCGACAGCAAGGCGCCGCTGCCCGCTTCCGGCGCGAGCATAGAGGCTGGTGGCCAGCCGATTGGAACTCTCGGTTCGGTGAGCGGCCGGTCGGGCCTGGCCATGATCCGCCTCGACCGCGCCGAGACGGCCGTTGGGGCAAGTAAGGCGATTACGGCCGGGGGGATTTCAGTTGCGCTCCACCGACCCGCCTTCGCGCATTTCGCCGTGCCGCTTGCGGAAGCGACATGACAAGCGGCAAAGATAAGCGCTGCCCGTGGCCCGGCACCGATCCGCTTTATGTCGCCTATCATGACGAGGAATGGGGCGTGCCAGAGCGCGACGGCCGGGCGCTTTACGAGAAGCTCGTACTCGACGGCTTCCAGGCCGGGCTCTCCTGGATCACGATCCTGCGGAAGCGAGAGGCCTTCCGCCGCGCCTTCGACGGTTTCGCACCGGAAGCCGTCGCGCGCTATTCGAAGAAAAAAGTCGAAGCATTGATGCGGGACGAGGGCATCGTGCGCAACCGCGCCAAGATCGAAGCTGCGATCTTGTCGGCTCGGGCCTGGATCGAGATTATGGAGCAAGGCCCCGGCTTCGCGACCTATCTATGGGACTTCGTCGACGGCAAGCCGATCGTCAACCGATTCAAGACGATCAAGGAGATCCCGGCGGAGACGGAGCTGTCACGCGCCATCTCCAAGGACCTCAAGGCTCGCGGTTTCAAGTTCTGCGGACCGACGATCGTTTATGCCTTCATGCAGGCAACCGGCATGGTCAACGACCATCTAATCGGCTGCCCTCGCCACGCAGCCTGCGTGCGACTGGCGCGCGCCTAGCCGCGGCCGCGGGGGTCCATACTGCGCGGATAGGTCCGCTCTTCCTGGATTTTGCCGTTCCGCTTCCGGATACGAACCGAGCCCATCCCGCCGACGGCTTTCTCCAGGACGCCGCCCTTGGTGGCCTTCGCCTTGCCCGTGAACGTCTTGACGACGCTGCCCGAGCCTTCGCTTTTCAGTTCCCACTTTTTCGACTTGGCATTGTAACCGAGCGAATATCTGGGCAGCTTGGCCATATACATCTCCCTCGTCAGTGGTTGAGGTTCACCGTCCTTACTAAAATCGGCTAAACCAATGCCATCCCCAGCCGTCCGCGTCTAGATTTTCGTGATCGAGAACACAAATTGCCGATTGAGAGCGTCATCGATGTTTTCGAACCCACACTTGTCGCACTCTAGGTAACTGCATGCAGAGTCTCGCGGCCAATGCCTCCAAGCGCGCCTGGCAGCGCATGCTGAGCGGACGGCGGCTCGATCTGCTCAACCCCTCGCCGCTCGACATCGAGATCGAGGATATCGCTCATGGGCTCGCGCGCGTGGCGCGCTGGAACGGCCAGACGGACGGCAAGCACGCTTTCTCGGTAGCCGAGCACAGCCTGTTGGTCGAACGCATCGTGACCGAGCTTGAGCCTAAGCTCGATCGCAGGTTCCGGCTTGCCGCATTGGTCCACGACGCGCCGGAATATGTGATCGGCGACCTGATCAGCCCGTTCAAAGCGGCGCTCTCGCTCGATTACCGCGCCTTCGAGGCCAAGCTGCTGGCTGCAATTCACCTACGCTTCGGACTGCCCCCCGAATTGCCCGACAATGTCACGAAGCTGATCAAACGCGCTGATAAGATCGCGGCCTATTACGAGGCCACTTGCCTTGCCGGGTTCTCGCGGGCCGAGGCGCGACGCTTTTTCGGCCAGCCGCGGGGCTTGAGTTCAGCCCTAGTCAATCGCCTGTCCAAGTTGAGCCCACTTTCCGCCGCTGATGGAGAGGCCGCTTTTCTTAAGCGCTTCAACGAGCTACATGGATGAT
>DATICH010000026.1:0-2468 GCA_035456885.1 Methyloceanibacter sp. | reverse complement strand
AGGCCGACGCGATACTGATTCTCCATCAGCTCGCCGACCGAGCGCACCCGGCGATTGCCGAGATGGTCGATGTCGTCGATTTCGCCCTTGCCGTCGCGCAACCCGACCAAGGTCTTGATCACGGCGAGGATGTCCTCCTTGCGCAAGGTGCGCACCGTGTCCGCTGCGTCGAGGTCGAGACGCATGTTCATCTTCACGCGGCCTACCGCCGACAGGTCGTAGCGCTCCGGATCGAAGAAGATGCCGTTGAACAGAGTCTGCGCGGCCTCGGGGGTCGGCGGCTCGCCCGGCCGCATCACGCGGTAGATGTCGAGCAGCGCCTCCTCGGGATTGGAGTTCTTGTCGATGTTGAGCGTGTTGCGGATGAAGGCGCCGACATTGACATGGTCGATGTCGAGGATCGGGATCTCCTTCAGGCCAAGCTCCTTCAGCTTGGCAAGCAGTTTGGCGTCAAGCTCCTCGCCCGCCTCGCCGTGGATCTCGCCAGTCTCCATGTTGACGATGTCCTGGGCGAGATAGCGGCCATGGAGGTCCTCGTCGCTGATCAGCAGCTCCTTGAGCCCCTCATCGGCGAGTTTCTTGGCGAGACGCGCGGTGACCTTGCGGCCGGCCTCGATGGCCACTTTGCCGGTCTTGGCGTCGATCAGGTCCGAGGTCGGCTTGATGCCGCGCAACCGGTCGGGACGGAACGGCATGCGCCATCCCTCCTTGGTCGCCTTCAAGGTGATGCGGTCGTAGAAGGTGGAAAGGATCTCCTCGTCCTCGAGCCCGAGCGCATAGAGCAGCGTGGTCACCGGCAGCTTGCGGCGCCGGTCGATACGCACATAGACGAGGTCCTTGGCGTCGAACTCGAAGTCGAGCCACGAGCCGCGATAGGGAATGATGCGCGCGGCGAACAGTAGCTTGCCCGAGGAATGGGTCTTGCCGCGGTCGTGGTCGAAGAACACACCGGGTGAGCGGTGCATCTGGCTGACGATGACGCGTTCGGTTCCGTTGATGACGAAGGTGCCGTTCATCGTCATGAGCGGCATGTCGCCCATGTAGACGTCCTGCTCCTTGATGTCCTTGACCGAGCGGGCGCCGGTCTCCTCGTTGACGTCGAATACGATGAGCCGGAGCGTGACCTTGAGTGGCGCGGCATAGGTCATGCCCCGCTGCTGGCACTCCTCGACGTCGTATTTCGGCGCCTCGAACGCGTAGCGCACGAATTCGAGCTGGGCACGCTCGCCGAAATCCTTGATCGGGAATACGGAGCGGAATACGGCCTGCAAGCCCTCGTCCTGGCGGCCGCCCTCGGGCTCCTCCACCATCAGGAACTGGTCATAGGACTGCTTCTGAACCTCGATGAGGTTCGGCATCTCGGCAACTTCGTGAATCTTGCCGAACATCTTCCGCAAACGCTTGTGCCCATTCGAAGTCTGCTGCGCCATTTTTACCTCTTAGGCTCATCGCGACGGCTCGCCGGACTCCCCGCTGCGTCTTGCAAGCGGAGCGTCTGGTGAAGCGTCACGTCACTATGAATGTTGGTGGGTTCCGGCCCAGGCGAACCACATTATTTGGGGTTCGCCCGGGCCCAATTCAACCCACCGGCCTATTTCAACTCGACGGTCGCGCCAGCGGCCTCGAGCTGCTTCTTGATCTTCTCGGCCTCGTCCTTCGGCACGCCTTCCTTTACGGGCTTCGGCGCGCCTTCGACAAGATCCTTGGCCTCTTTCAGGCCCAGGCTGGTGATCGCACGTACCTCCTTGATAACGTTGATTTTCTGGGCGCCAGCCGCAGCCAGAACCACGGTGAAGTCCGTCTTCTCCTCGACCGGAGCGGCGGCGGCGGCTCCGCCCGCAGCCATCATGGCCACGGGAGCAGCGGCCGAAACGCCCCATTTCTCTTCCAGGAGCTTGGCCAGCTCCGCCGCCTCGAGCACGGTCAGGCTCGAAAGATCATCAACGATTTTCTGCAAATCTGCCATCGACTTATCCTCGTAGGTTTGACTCTCGTATCAGTTGGTCCGGCGTCACGCCGCTGCCGCTTCCTTGTTGCCGTAAGCTCCGAATACCCGCGCAAGCTGAGCGCCGGGCTCGGTCAGGGTGCGCGCGATCTTGCTCGCGGGCGCCTGAATGAGTCCGATCAGCGTGGCTCTGAGCTCGTCGAGCGACGGCAAGTCGGCCAGCGCGCCCACGCCCTTGGCATCCAGCACCGTTAGGCCCATCGCTCCGCCCAGGATCACGAATTTCTCGTTCGCCTCGGCGAATTTGACGGCCACCTTCGGTGCCACCATCGGGTCCGCGGAAAAAGCGAGGCAAGTCGGCCCCTTCAGCAAATCCGCGATGCCTTTGGCGTCGGTGCCTTCGAGCGCGAGCTTGACGAGCCTGTTCTTCGCCACCTTGACCCGGCCGCCAGCGTCTCGCATCTCGCTGCGCAGTTTGGTCATTTGGGCGACGGTCAGGCCCGCATAGTGAGCGACGACGACC
>DATICH010000025.1:0-26063 GCA_035456885.1 Methyloceanibacter sp. | reverse complement strand
GATCGCGGGCGCCGATAGGCCGCGCTCTCTCAGCGCACGCGCCACCGCCACGAAGGGCGTGATGTCCTCCGCCAGATGCACCAGCGCGCTATAGGGCTTGCCAGCGCGGATCGGCGGCCCGTCGGGCTGGCGCGGCGAATTCATCAGGATGGCGCCGCGGCCCGGTAAGGTCAGCCGCGCATATGAGCGGGTCGAAGCGTCGCCTTGCAGGTAGCTCGCTCCAGCTTCGGCATAGGGCGTGTTGCCGAGAAAGTCCGACAGCGCGCCCAAGCGGCTCAGCCGCGCCTCCCAGTCCCCATGTCCGATCAGGGTGAAGCGCCGCGCAGCAGGAGTCGCGGTCTCATCCATGGCGATATCCAAGCGGTCGATCGGCAGCCATCGCGCTGCGCGCTCGGGCCACTCGACGATCACCGCGCCCTCGCTCAGCGCATCGTCCAGACCGAGCTCGCCGAGCTCGGAGGGCTCCAGCCGGTAGAGGTCGCAATGGGTGAGCACGAGGCGCGGTGTCTCGTAGCGCTGCATCAGCGCGAAGGTGGGGCTCGGCACCTCGTCTTCGCCGCCGAGCCGCATCACCAGCGCACGGGCGAAGGTGGTCTTGCCCGCGCCGAGCGGCCCCGACAGCGCAATGACGTCACCCGGTTTGAGGGCGAGGGCGAGACGGCTTGCCAGGATGTCGAGTCCGACGAGGTCGACATCCTCGAGACTCAAACGCGTGGTCATCCGGCTCGGCTTGATCTATAGGGCGGCTCCTCGGCCGCGCTTGTGTCGTCCGCCGGCTCCCGACGCAGCGGCAGCCGCACCGTGACTCGCGTGCCGCGGCCCGGCACGGAGTCCAGTCTGACCGTACCGCCGTGTAATTCGGCCAAGCTCTTGACGATGGTAAGGCCCAGTCCCGCGCCACGGTGGCGCGAGCCGTGCGAGCGGCTTTCGAAGCGGTCGAATACGGCCTGCTGATAGTCCGCGGGGATGCCCGCGCCCTGGTCCTCGACGGTGAAAGCGATCATCGCGTCCTCGCACGCGCAGCCGAGCCTGATTCTGCCACCCTCCTCCGAGAAGCCAATGGCATTGGAGAGGAGATTATACAGAATCTGGGTCACGCGCTTGCCGTCGGCGACGAACTCATCCAAGCCCGGCTCGAGCTCGATATCGAGCGAGACGCGGTTCTGCTTGAGCCGCTCGTCGACGCCTTGCACTGCCTGCTCGATCACCTCGCGTGCTTTAACCGGCGAAAGCTTCAGCTCGAACGTACCGGCGTCGATCGTCGCGAGATCGAGGATGTCGTCGATGATCGACAGCAAGGTGCGGCCCGAAAGGCGGATGTCGCTCAAATAATCGCGCTGCTTGTCGGTGAGCGGCCCGGCGATCGGGCTCGCCAGCAGCTCGGTGAAGCCAATGATATTGGTAAGCGGCGTACGCAGCTCGTAGGACACATGGCTGATGAAAGCGGTCTTCAGCCGGTCGGCCGCCTCCAAGGCTTCGGCGCGCTCGATCAAGGCCCGCTCGGCGTGTTTCGCATCGGATACGTCGGTATAGGCGAGGAGCGTGCCGCCATCGGGCAAGGGAAGCGCGGCGCAAGCGAGCACGCTGCCGTCCGGCCGGTCGAACTGCTTTTCATAGGGATGACGTTCGGCGACGATCGCGGTGACTGCGGCCCGAATGCGCTCCCATTCCTCCGGCGCGTTATACAGCACGCGGCAGCAGGCGATGACCTCTTCGATATGCGGCTCGCCGTCGAGCTGGCGCGGATTGAGGTGCCACAGGGCGGCGAAGGCGCGGTTATACAGCCGCAAGCGGCCGTTCGACGCGAACACGGCGACGCCCTCCTGTAACGTATCGAGGGTTTCCCGCTGCACCTGGATCAGTGCGTTATAGCGGCTTTCCAGCGCCAGTCGTTCGGTGACGTTCTCATAGAGGTACGTCACGCCGGCCCCGTCCTCGCTGTCGGCCACGACGTGCAGGGTCCGCCCGTCGGGAAGGTGCCATTGGTCCTCCACCTGAACGTTGGTGCCGTAGGCGGATAGCCAGTTCGCCTTCCACTCGCGATAGTCGGCCTTCTCCGGCAGCCGTCGCGCCAGACGCAGCCGGTCGAGGATATCGCCATCGCGGGGATGGGCGGTGAGCCAATCGGCATCGAGCTGCCAGAGGTCGATATAGGCCTGATTGAAATGCTTGAGCCGCTGCTCCGCGTCGAACACCGCGAACGCCGTGGCCAGCCGGTCGAAGCTTCTGAAGCGAGTCTCCACGCTGGGCCTCGCTTCGAATCCGGCGGACTCGGTCCTATGGGATTCCTCGAGCAGTCCGCGCAACGAGGCGATCTGGTCCTCAAGCTCCCGGTGCCGGGCGGCGAGGTCGGCGAGATCGAGTCTCCGACCAGCCAAGTTGCGCACCTTGATGAAAATGGTGCGGCCGGCGGTCCGGCCGTCGATCTCGACATAGCGGTCGCGGAGCGTGCGAAGCGTCAGATTGAAGTTCTCTCCCCGGTCGGCCAACCCGCGCAGCGCGTCCTCGAGTTCTTCGGCCGATTCCGCATCGAGCCATTCGCTAAAGCTCAGCAGTCCCAACGCATCGCGCGGCACGCCGAGGGCCGCCGGCAAGGTGGCGACCAGGACATCCGGTTCGCCGGTCTCCGCTAGCGTAAGCAGCACCTGAGGCTCCGCGGCAAGCAGCGTCTCCAGCGTGCTCTCGCTGAGCCGGTAGCGTTCGGCCTCGAGTTCGGCGTCGGCCTCCGCCTTGCGCGCCCGTTCGCGGGCGCGCAGACAGGCGATCGCGGTCCACACCGCGAAGGCGATCACGCCGACAATGATGCCGAGCGTCAGCAGCGTACGGGGATCCAGTGCGGCCGCATCGCTTGCCGCAAAAGCGGCGCCCAATGGAATGAGAAGCAGCGGGACGGCGAAAACCAAGACGCGGAACAGCACCTGTGTCCACCTTGATGAAGGTGCAGCCTTGCCCCCGCTGGTCCGCATGGTCCCTCGCTCCACGCCCCGCCCATGGCCCCGCATCGCCTCACGCTGCCACAGACTGAACGCGGGTCGATCGACCCCGCGAGCCTCAAGGCGAATCACGCCTAGCTTAGCCGCATCGCGGAGTCTTGCCCACAGGGCAAGCGACTTGGTAGTCGGGTGCCAGCGGCTCTCACAGAACAGGAAGCCCGAGTGCCTTTGGCCTCGGCTCGGAATGTAGTCGTGCTTCCTTGGCGAGAATAGCGTCCGAAGTGCTCGAAGACCTGACGCAACGCGATGTCCTGACCCCTTCCGTCTTGGTTCCCAATTGGGAGATTTGCCAAAGGGGTGAGTGAGGCGGCATTCCGTTGCAGGTGAAACGCGCCATGCTACTAGCATAAAGATGAATAGCATCCGTCCGAGGCGTCGTCAGCGCGTCGAGCGGCAATGCGGGGTCGAGCAGAAGCTGCGCCTGGTCCCAGTGAAGAGGATAAAACCGATCTATCGGAGAAGCCAGATGCGCGATGCCATGCTGCTTGGCGTAGTAAGTTAGGGCCTTAGGTCCGGTCGTTCCCCAAGGTAAATCCTCAAGAGGTAACGGCCGCACCACGCGGCGACGCAGCCATTCCAATCGGCGCCGGTCTTTTTTTTGCCAAGGCGGTACAAAGTGAGGTGTGTCTTTGATCGCGCTGAGCGCGGCGAGCACCGGGCAATCAGCAGGCAGCTTCAGAACGGCGTTGTTTATCAGCTTCTTGGTTTCCCACCCAAAAATGTAGTCCGAGTCCTCAATCGGGCGCAGACAGAATACGTCGCAGTCGACATAGAGGCCCAACCCAGCTCTCAGGAGTTCATAGCGAAGAAGGTTGGAGAACAGAGAAAGTCCGCCACCTGCGAGGCAGTCGCGATAGCGAATTTCGCGGCTCGCCGGCAGCAATTTGTTCGCGTCGGCAATCTCGATATCCTTCGTTGCGCCCTTCGGGCGCTCGTAACAGTGAAGAACGACGCGATGACCGTGGCGTAGGAACGAGCGAAGGCAGGCAATGTGGATCGGCCCCAGCTCGGGACCTATCCAGATTGCATTCACCGCAGGCAGCTGCACTCGGAAATCTCGCGCTCGGGCGGCGGAGCGCCTACGCTACACTCCCTCGAAGTTTGGCGCTAGGAAGGCTCATCTAATCAGGACGGCGCGGGCCTTGATTAGTCGCGGGCTTAGTACCGATAAGTGTCGGGCTTGTACGGGCCTTCGACCGGCACGCCGATATAGTCCGCCTGGTCGGACTTGAGCTTGGTCAGCTTGGCGCCGACCTTGCCGAGATGCAGCCGCGCCACCTTCTCGTCGAGCTGTTTCGGCAGCACATAGACCTTCTTCTCGTATTTGCCCGGATTGGTCCAAAGCTCGATCTGGGCGATGGTCTGGTTGGTGAACGACGCGCTCATCACGAAGCTCGGATGGCCCATGGCGTTGCCGAGATTGACGAGTCTGCCCTCGGACAGAAGAATGATGCGATGCCCGTCGGGGAACTCGATCTCGTCGACCTGCGGCTTGACATTCTCCCATTTCATGTTGCGCAGCGCCGCGACCTGAATTTCCGAATCGAAATGGCCGATATTGCAGACGATGGCGCGGTCTTTCATCGCCCGCATGTGGTCGATGGTGATGACGTCCTTGTTGCCGGTGGCGGTGACGAAGATGTCAGCGCGCGGCGCGGCGTCCTCCATGGTGGTCACCTCATAACCCTCCATCGAGGCTTGCAGCGCGCAGATCGGATCGATCTCGGAGACCAGCACACGGCAGCCGGCATTGCGTAGGCTCGCGGCCGACCCCTTGCCCACGTCGCCGAAGCCCGCGACCATCGCTACCTTGCCGGCCATCATCACGTCGGTGCCGCGGCGGATGCCGTCGACCAGGCTTTCGCGGCAGCCATAAAGATTGTCGAATTTCGACTTGGTGACGCTGTCATTGACGTTGATGGCGGGGAACAGCAGGGTACCCTTCTTCTGCATCTCGTAGAGCCGGTGCACGCCGGTCGTGGTCTCCTCGGTCACGCCGCGGACATTCTTGGCGATCTCCGAGTACCAGCCGGGCTTCTCCTTGAGCCGCTTCTCGATGGCGGCGAACACCACTTCCTCTTCTTCGTTCGACGGCTTGTCGAGGAAGGCGGTGTCGCCCTTCTCCGCGCGCACTCCGAGATGGATGAGGAGCGTTGCATCGCCGCCGTCGTCGAGGATCATGTTCGGCGTGCCGCCATCGCCCCATTCGAAGATGCGGTGGGTGTAGTCCCAATATTCCTCGAGGCTTTCGCCCTTAGAGGCGAACACGGGAATGCCGGTCGCGGCGATCGCCGCGGCGGCATGGTCTTGCGTCGAATAGATATTGCAGGAGGCCCAGCGAATTTCGGCGCCGAGCGCCTTCAAGGTCTCGATCAGCACCGCGGTCTGAATCGTCATGTGCAGCGAGCCGGCGATGCGCGCGCCTTTCAGGGGCTGTTTCGCCGCATATTCTTCGCGTACCGCCATCAGCCCCGGCATCTCCGTCTCGGCGATGGCGATTTCCTTGCGGCCCCAATCGGCCAAACTGATATCTCTGACGTGGTAATTCATGAGGTCTGCACTCCCGGCCTCGGACTATAAGGATATAAAGAACTCCTTATATGACATTGCAAGAGCTGCCAACCCCCGGGCGCGCCGAAAATTCCGGATCGCGAGGCAAAGAAGCAAAGAACCCGCTCAGTTGGAACGCGTTAGCGGCTGAACTGCAGGCTCGTGGCCAAGCTATAGGTCCCGGTCTTCTCGTTCAGCTGCAGGATGTTGATCGAGTGACCGCCAGCGGTGACCTTGAGGCTCAAGCGGCCGGAGAATTTGTCGCCCCTGATGATGGCGCGGATGATGTCCGGCTTCGCGTTCCCGGTGACGGCGCCGCTCGCATCGTAGATCACCTCGTTCCACCGGCCCTTTACCTTGCCGTCTTTGTCGGCAAGTTTGAGCGTGGCTTCGATCTCGTAGTCGTCGCCGGTGCACTCCAAATTCTGAGTCAAATTGCTGCCTGAGACTTTGTAGGTGGCCTTGCAGTCCACCTCTTTCACCTTGCCATTGGTGAGCCACACCGTCCCGCCGCCTTCCCAATTGCCCTTTAACTGCTCGAAGGGATTGTCGGCCGCCTTTGCCGCTTGTGCCGCCCAGAGTAGCGCGAGGGCGGCGCCGAGCAACGCGGCCGCCCGCGGCCGCCGACAAGCCGTCGAAGATGCGCTGAACGCTGACACTTGCGTCCTCCTACGATTGGAATGGAATCAGCGTTTCGCAGCCTTCTGCTTTTTTATCCTATTGGCTTGGGCATGCGTCATGTCGCCTCCGGCCACGAGGGCGGAGATGCACCTGTTCGATACCTTCTTGATCGACCGCGACATGCAAGCCCGCAGGCCCTCGCTACCGACCGCATATTTCTTGCAATACCGATTGTAGTCTGCCTTGCAGTCCCGTTTTTGCCGCTCGGTGACGGCGTCGGCCGCGACGGGGAGCAACATCAGAAAAACGGTTGAAACTGCAAAGACTGACGTCATGTATTTCACTCTCATGCGCGCGACCTCTCCACCAAGAGTCCCTCGGTCATTTCACCGCCGGCCACCCCAAGACGCAAGAACTTGTAGGATTTCCCGCCCTTCGCGTAGTTGCAAAAAAGGGCGAGAGGGGGGCAGCAGAACCTTGGAAATGCCTGATAACAGGCCTTCTCAGCCTGGGTTATGCTTGCGCGACGCGCGCTGGTCAACCGTCTCGCGGGACGCGCCCCTTCCTTGATTTTGCTCAAGGCAACATCCGAGGGGGAGGCTAACCAAATTGGCATGCGCGACCCTGACGACAATTCGGCCCCGCTGGAACGAGTCTACGTTTGGGACCCGTTCGTGCGACTGTTCCATTGGAGCCTGGTGGTGGCGTTTACCGTCGCTTACCTGACCGAGGACGATCGACTCAACTTGCATGTTTGGGCCGGCTACATCGTCGGCGTACTGGTCGTCGCGCGGATCATCTGGGGCTTCGTCGGACCGGAGCACGCCCGGTTCTCGGATTTCATCTATGGGCCTGCCGAGACGTTGCGTTATGTACGCGACCTCATTTTATTTCGCGCGGGTCGCCATCTCGGCCACAGTCCGGGCGGTGGTGCGATGATCTTCCTGCTGCTTGCGTTTCTGGCCGCGACGGTGGTGAGCGGACTCGTCGTTTACGGCGGCGAACATCAGGCGGGCCCGTTGGCGGGCCTGTTCACCAAGGACTTCGCCGAGTCCTTCGAGGAGGCGCACGAGCTCATTGCCAACGTCACGCTGGCTCTCGTGCTTGCTCATGTTGCGGCGGTGGTGCTGGCAAGCTTCGAGTTTCGGGAGAATCTCATTGGCGCCATGGTCACGGGATATAAACGATCCCTAGGGCCTCGCGCCCCGGCTTCGTCATCCCGCAACCGGAGTTAGAGACAGGCTCCCATGGTCAAGCATGCGCTACGCGTCCTGTTGGCGGCCGCCGTCGTCCTTGGCCTCTACACCGGCTACCTGTTCGCCACGGGCAATTTCCACACCGTCATCGCCGGTCAACTCTATCGGTCCGGCCAGCCAACGGCCGAGCGGATCGCCGAATGGCGCAAGCGCTACGGCATCAAGACGATTGTCAATTTGCGCGGCGCTCACCCCGACCAGGAATGGTACCTGATCGAGCGCGCGGTGGCGCGCGAGCTCGGCGTGACGCTGATCGACTATCCCATCTCCGCCAAGCGTGAGGTTACGCCTGACCAAGTGGAGGAGCTGCTGGCGCTTCTCGGCGCTGCCGAGCCGCCGGTGCTGATCCATTGCCTGGACGGCGCCGATCGCTCCGGCCTTGTCGCGGCGTTCTATATCGCCGGCGTGGCGCATGGATCCGAATATTACGCCGAGTTCCAGCTAACCCCCTTCTACGGGCACCTGCCCGTGTGGTTTCTTCCCTACTTCGCCATGGATCGCTCCTTCGAGAATGCGGAGCCGAGGCTCGGTTTCCCGGACTCGTGATCGAAGCGCGGCATTGACCCTGGACTGAGAACCACCGACTGTCGGGGCAACGATGCCGCGCAGCCACAAAGAAACCCATCTTGTCAGACGGATCGGCTGGCTACGGGCTGCCGTGCTCGGCGCCAACGACGGCATTATCTCCACGGCAAGCTTGATCATCGGCGTGGCCTCGGCCGCCGCGGCCAAGCCTGATGTCTTGCTTGCGGGCACAGCCGGCTTGGTGGCCGGCGCCATGTCGATGGCAGCGGGGGAATATGTGTCGGTCAGCTCGCAATCGGACACCGAGCAAGCCGATCTGGAGCGCGAGAAGCAAGAGCTCGCCGAGGACCCTGCATTCGAACGCGAGGAACTCGCGCAGATCTACGTTGCGCGCGGGGTCGAGACCGGTCTCGCTCGAGAAGTTGCCAGGCAGCTCATGGCCAAGGATGCGCTGGAGGCTCATGCGCGCGACGAGCTCGGAATTTCCGAGATCACCACGGCCCGGCCGGTTCAGGCCGCCTTTACCTCGGCCGCCACTTTTTCGCTGGGTGCGGCGGCGCCGCTCATCCTCGTGGCCGTGGCGCCGCAGGCGGCGATCGTTCCCTTGGTGGCCGCCGGGTCGTTGGCGGCGCTCGCTTTGCTCGGCCTGCTTGGCGCCAAAACGGGGGTGCTGCGGTCTTGAAGCCGATCCTGCGGGTGACCTTTTGGGGCGCGCTGGCCATGGCGACTACCGCCGGCATCGGCCACCTGTTTGGCGCCATCGTCTGAACATTCAAAGCCGCGGCTAGTCCTCTTCGCCGAAGCCATTCTCGACCAGCTTGACCAGCGCTTTGAGCGCCGCGGTCGCCTCCGGCCCTTCGGCCTCGATCAAGATCGAATGGCCTTGACCGGCGGCCAGCATCATCAGCCCCATGATCGAGGTACCGCCGACCGTATGGCCTTCCCGCGTCACCCGCACCTGCGCGGTGAAACTGGAGGCGCAGCGCACGAACTGCGCCGAGGCCCGCGCGTGCAGCCCCTTCTTGTTGGGAATGACCACTTCGGCAAAACAGAGACCGGCGAGTGGCTCTGTCTTGTTATCGCGGACCTTGGCCACGCTTTCAGTTCGCCGCGAGGATCTGGCTTGCGACGCTGATATATTTGCGGCCGGCGTCCTGCGCCTGGGTGACCGCCTCGTCGAGCCCGCACTCGCCCCGCACGCTCGCAAGCTTCACCAACATCGGCAGATTGACGCCGGCGATCACTTCGACATTGGAGCGCTCCATCGCCGAGATAGCGAGGTTCGATGGCGAGCCGCCGAACATGTCGGTCAGCACCACGACACCGTTGCCGCTGTCGACGCGGGCAAGCGCGGTCAGCATGTCACTGCGCCTGACGTCGAGATCGTCGTCCGGCCCGATCGAAATCGTTTCGAATTGGTCTTGCGGCCCGACCACATGCTCGAGTGCGGCACGAAACTCGTGCGCAAGTCTGCCATGAGTGACGACAACGACGCCGATCATATTGCCTCTTTGCTGAATGCCGCCCCGCGAAAGGCCGCTATCTTTGTCGGGAGCGATGCCATGCGCAAGTGCGAACCTTGTATCAATTCGGGCCATTCGGCGCTGCCCGCAAAAGCGCCATTTTGAGCTTCAGTGGCGCCGAGGCCTCGAAGGGGGCAAGCCGCATCGCGGGGACGGCAACGCCGGCGATATGCGCATATTCTCCCGGTTCGGGCGGCATTCTCGCCACGTCCTCGCCGCGCACCAAGTCGCAGACCAGCACGAGCTCCGCCTTCGCCTGGAACGGGACCTCGGCGATGCCGAGCCCTCGCACCTCGATCTTCCCGGCGATGGTTACCGGCGGAGAAATTTGAAGCGTCCCATCCGCGCTGGGCTCCACCAAGGCCTGATCGTCGGCGACGAGCAGAGGTTGCAGGTCTCCCTCCGCGGGAAGCGCGATGAATCGGAGCGCGAGGTCCGATTTGCCAGAGCCGGGCCTGCCGCGCAGCAGCGCCGCGCGCCGGCCGAGCGCGACACAGGTGCCATGGACCAGCTCGCGCGCTTCTTTCAAGCATGCCTCGTAGATCGCTTGATCAGGTTGCCGGCAGCCGGATGACGAACCGCGCCCCGCCGCTCAGACCGCCGCCGCCATCGCCTTTGCCGCGACCGACACCGGCGGAGGGCCGGTTCTCGGCATAAAGCCGCCCGCCATGGGCCCCGATGATCTGGCGCGAGATATTCAAGCCGAGACCGGAGTTCTGGCCGAAATTCTCCTGCGGCCGATCCGTGTAGAAGCGCTCGAAGATGCGTTCGAGATTTTCCTCCGGAATGCCCGGCCCCTCGTCCTCGACGGCGATCTGAATATCCGGACCGATGCGGCGCGCCACCACCGCGACGCGTCCTCCCGGCGGCGAGAAGGAGATAGCATTGTCGAGCAGATTGGCGATCACTTGGCTTAAGCGGCTGTCATGACCGATCACCCGGTAGGGCCGGGCCCCCGGCGCGTAGGCAACGTCGAGCACGACGTCCGGCGTATCGTCGCGGTGAATGTCGTTGAACAGCGAGACCGTGGCGCGCAACAGCTCCGCCATGTCGACAGGCCTGGCATCCTCGCGGGCAAGCTCCGCATCGAGCCGCGATGCGTCGGAGATGTCGCTGATCAGCCGATCGAGCCGCCTCACGTCGTGCTGGATAATTTCCATCAGCCGTTCGCGCGACTCCTCGGTCTTGGCCAGCGGCAAAGTCTCCGTGGCGCTGCGCAAGGAGGTGAGCGGATTCTTGAGCTCGTGCGCCACGTCGGCGGCAAAGCTCTCGATGGCGTCGATCCGTCTATAGAGCGCGGTGGTCATGTCGCGCAGTGCGCCCGAGAGATGGCCGATCTCGTCGGTACGATCGGTGAAATCCGGGATCTCGGCGCGCGCCTTGACGCTGTGCCGCACCCGTTCGGCTGCCGCCGCCAGCCGCTGCACGGGGCCGGCAATGGTATTGGCGAGGATCACCGACAGAACGATAGTGACCGCCATCGCGAACAGCGACACCCGAACGATGCCCCAGCGCTCGGCGGCGACGATATTGTCGATGTCGCCGCCCCGGGTCGAGAGGAGCAGCACGCCGAGCACGGCGCGCAGGCGCTGGATCGGCACCGCCACCGAGACCACGAGCTCGCCTTTGTCGTTGATCCTGACGATCGGCACCGAGGTTCCGGTCAGCGCGGTCGCTACTTCGGGATAGGCCTTGCCGTTGGCGCCGCCGATCTCGGTATAGAGCGGCAGATCGTATTGCCGCATCTGCGTCTTCACTGCCTGCCAGAACCGGGTCATCGCGTCGGGCTCGTTCGCATCCGGCGCGGGGAGGTCGTAACGCAGCACTTCGCCGCGCGAATAGAACGTATCGGAATCGAGGATCAGCGACCCGTCGCGGTTATAGATGCGGGCCCTGGAACCGGTCGGCTTTACCAGTGGCCGCAGGATCGGCGCGGCGCGCTCCGGGTCGATGGTGAATTCGAGCGAGTTCGACAGGCTGAAATCGTCGGTTCCCGCCTGCCCCTGCTCCGCTTCGAGCAGCTTCTCGGGATCGATCTGCATCTCATTGGTATCGACACCGGCCGAGGCGGCGATGGCGCGGGCGATGATCTCGCCTTGGGTGAGCAGGCTCTGCACCTTGGCGTCGATCAGGCCGGCGCGGAACTGATTGAGATAGAGAATGCCCGAGACCAGGATCGCGAGCCCGATCAGGTTGAGCACCACGATGCGGCGGGTGAGGCTGGAGAACCCATGCCGGAACGGGCGATGCTCCGCCAGCCAGCCAAAACCGGCCAGCGCACGGTTGCGAACGGCCTTGAGGGCGCGGCGGGCGCGCTCTTTTAAGGTTGCGGCGTCAGGCCGTTGCCAGAACCTGTCGGCCTCGACGGTCATTGATGTGACCCGTCACTCTTTGAATCGGTAGCCCACGCCATACAGCGTCTCGATCACGTCGAAGCTCGAATCAACGGCCTTGAACTTCTTGCGCAAACGCTTGATGTGGCTGTCGATGGTGCGATCGTCGACATAAACCTGATCATCATAGGCTGCATCCATCAGCGCGTCGCGGCTTTTCACCACGCCCGGCCGGGCCGCAAGCGATTGCAGGATCAGGAATTCGGTGACGGTGAGGGTGACTGGGCGATTGTCCCAGACGCAGGTATGGCGCTCCGGGTCCATCTTGAGCTTGCCGCGCTCCAGCACCTTCGATTTGTCCTCGACCACGGTGGCGGTGTCGCGCGGCTGCGCGCGCCGGAGCACCGCTTTGACGCGCTCGACCAGCAGCCGTTGCGGGAAGGGCTTGCGGATGAAATCGTCGGCGCCCATCTTGAGCCCGAACAATTCGTCGATCTCCTCGTCCTTGGAAGTGAGGAAGATCACCGGCATCTCGCTCCGCTGGCGCAGCCGGCGCAGCAGCTCCATGCCGTCCATGCGGGGCATCTTGATGTCGAGGATGGCGAGGTCCGGCGGACTCTCGGCAAAGCCGTCCAGCGCGCTTGCGCCGTCGTTATAGGTCTGCGTCTTGTAGCCCTCCGCCTCGAGCACCATGCGCAAGGAGGTCAGGATGTTCCGATCGTCGTCGACAAGTGCAATTGTTGGCATTGTGGGGGCCCTTGCGGCGCTTGCATGGTTAAGGGTGCAGGGTTCAGGCTGCGGTCGATTATGGCAGCTTTGGGGCGCAGTTTGCCACCCGTCTTATGCTGTGGTGCAACAAATATCTTTGTGGCGCAAGTGAATAAGTCTCCAGAAATGCCCGCAAAATGCGAGATCGCCGCGGCGGCGCGTGCGCTGTTGCGTCGCGCCTTCAAGGGGACACTCGCGAGCAGAGACACGCGCAACGATTATCCTTACGCCTCGCTGATCACCTTGGCGACGGACGCCGCCGGCCAGCCGGCATTCTTGATCTCCAAGCTCGCGCGCCATACCGCCAACCTCGCGCACGATCGGCGTGCCTCTATCTTAGTAGATGAAACGAGCGCGCTCGCCGATCCGCTGCAGGGCGCGCGCCTCACCGTGCATGGTCTGGCTGAGCCGACCAACGACGAGGCGGTTCGGCGCCGGTTCCTGGCGCGCCACCCTGAAGCCGAAGCCTACGCCGCGTTCCCCGATTTCAGCTTCTGGCGCCTCGAGCCCGAGGGCGCCCACTATATCGGCGGTTTCGGCCGCATCTTCGATCTCGAGCCTTCCGATCTGCTCGTGTCGCTTGCCGGAGCCGAGTCGTTGATTGAGGCGGAGCCCGGCATCATCGGGCATATGAACGCGGACCATGAAGACGCGCTCGAGCTTTATGCCACGGCCCTCGGCGACGGCGAGCCCGGTCCTTGGCGCATGACAGGTATCGACCCGGAGGGCTTTGACATCGTGCTCGGAGCCGCCGCGCGCCGAATTCCGTTTGCCCAGCCCATCGCCACACCGGCCGAAGCGCGAACCGAGCTTGTTCGGCTTGCGACCGAGGCCCGTGCCGGCCGGCAATAACCGGGATTCACCGTCCGCAATCATCCGGCATTGCCTTGAAAGCGTTACAGGATCGGTGCTAGGGAGAGACGGTCTCTCGCCGCTAATCCACCAATTTCGCCCTGGGGAATCGACCGCATGAGCGTACAGACGAAGATTGCGCCTGAAGGAGCCAAGACCGGCCAGCACGACACGCCCAAGACCAGCAATAAGAAAGTGCTCGCTTTCGTCGAGGAGGCGAAGGCCCTGTTCAAGCCCGAGGCCGTGTATTGGTGCGACGGCTCCAAGGACGAGTACCAGGCCATGCTGAAGGCCTTGGTCGATGGCGGCACCGCTCTGTGGCTCAATCCCGAGAAGCGGCCGAACTCGATCCTGGTGCGCTCCGATCCCAAGGACGTCGCTCGGGTCGAGGACCAGACCTATATCTGCTCCGAGAAGAAAGAAGACGCCGGCCCGACCAACAACTGGTTCGATCCGCAAGAGATGAAGGTAGCGCTCCGCAAGCTCTATGACGGGGCGATGGCCGGGCGCACCATGTACGTGATCCCCTATTCGATGGGCCCGGTCGGTTCGCCGATCGCCGGCATCGGCGTCATGGTGACCGACTCGGCCTATGCCGTCGCCAACATGCACATCATGACGCGGGTCGGCGACAAGGTCTGGCAGGCGCTCGGCGACTCGGACGATTTCGTGCGCGGCATGCACACCGTGGGCTATCCGCTGTCGACGCCCACCACCGCCGATGTGCCGTGGCCCTGCAACGAGACCAAATACATCTCGCATTTTCCCGAGACGCGCGAGATCTGGTCCTATGGCTCCGGCTATGGCGGCAACGCGCTGCTCGGCAAGAAATGTCATGCGCTCAGGATCGCCTCGGTGAAGGCCCGCGACGAGGGCTGGATGGCCGAGCACATGCTGATCCTCAAGCTCACCAATCCCGAGGGCAAGGTGAAGTATGTCGCCGCGGCTTTCCCGTCCGCCTGCGGCAAGACCAACCTCGCCATGGTCAATCCGACCATCCCTGGCTGGAAGGCGGAGACCATCGGCGACGACATTTGTTGGATGAAATTCGGCGAGGACGGGCGTCTCTACGCCATCAATCCGGAGACCGGCTTCTTCGGCGTGGCGCCGGGTACCTCGAACGAGTCGAACGCCAACGCCATGAAGACGCTCTCCGCCAACTGCATCTACTCGAATGTCGCGCTGACCGACGACGGCGATGTGTGGTGGGAGCAGATGGGCTATACGCCCGAGCACACGGTGGACTGGATGCGCCGCTCATGGCATCCCGGCGCCGGCCGTACCGCGGCACACGCCAATGCACGCTTCACCGCGCCCGCGAGCCAGTGTCCGGTGATCGCCAAAGAGTGGGAAGACCCCAAGGGCGTGCCGATCGACGCCATTCTGTTCGGTGGTCGTCGCGCAACCGTCGTGCCGCTCGTGACCGAAGCCAACAACTGGCAGCACGGTACCTTCCTGGGCTCGATCATGGCCTCGGAAAAGACGGCCGCAGCCTCCGGCGTGAAAGGCGACATCCGTCGCGATCCGATGGCGATGCTGCCGTTCTGCGGCTACCACATGGGCGACTATTTCGCCCATTGGCTCAAGATGGGCGAGAAGGGCGGCAATAAGATGCCGAAGATCTTCTACGTGAACTGGTTCCGCAAGAACCAGGACGGCAAGTTCATGTGGCCCGGCTATGCGGAGAACAGCCGCGTGCTGAAATGGATCTTCGAGCGTTGCGACGGCAAGGCGGAGGCGGTCGACACGCCGATCGGCAAGGTTCCCGCCGACGGGGCCATCGACGTCAAGGGCGTGAAGGTCGACCCGGCCGACATGAAGGCGATGACCACCGTCGACAAGGAAGGCTGGAAGGCCGAGATTCCGCTGATCAAGGAGCATTTCGCCATCTTCGGCGCGAAGCTGCCCAAGGCGCTGCAAGAAGAGCTCGCCGCTCTGGAGAAGCGCCTCAGCTAAACTGCTGCGCACATGCGTTCGGAGGAAGCCATGCGGCGTAGCTCGACAGCACTTGTCACTGCGATTGCATTCCTCGCCTTCTCCTTTCCGAACAGCGGATTGGCGGAATCCTCGGACGGCGTCGTGCTGTTCCAGAACGTGCGCGTCTTCGACGGCAAGAGCAGCACTCTGTCCGCGCCGACGAACGTTCTGGTACGCGGCAACAAGATCGAAAAGATAACGACCGAGGACGTCCCGACAGAGGAGAACGCCGATACCACCATCATCGATGGCGGCGGCCGCACCTTGATGCCGGGTCTGATAGACGCGCATTGGCATGCAATGCTGGTGCGGCCGACCCCAGCGCAGTTGATGACAAACGATCTCGGCTACTCGACTCTAGTGGCGGGTGCCGAAGCGACGGCCACGCTAATGCGCGGTTTCACCACGATACGCGACCTTGGCGGTCCGAGCTTCGCCTTGAAACGTGCCATCGATGAGGGGCTGTTGCCCGGACCGCGCATCTATCCCTCCGGTGCGTTGATCACGATCACGAGCGGTCACGGCGATTTTCGCCAGCTTACCGATCTACCGCGAACCATTGGCGGAATGCTTAGCCGCATGGAGCAGCTCGGTGGAAGCATGGTGGCGGACAGTCCGGATGAAGTCCGCCTTCGCGTGCGCGAACAACTGATGCAGAGCGCGTCCCAGATCAAACTCACGGCTGGAGGTGGTGTTGCGTCTCCGTTCAGCCCGTTGGATGTCTCGACGTTTACCGAGGCCGAATTGAGGGCCGCGGTCGAAGCCGCCGAGAACTGGGGAACTTATGTCTGCACCCACGCCTACACGTCAGCCTCGATCCAGCGGTCGATAGCGGCTGGGATAAAATGCATCGAGCATGGGCACCTGATGGATGACGCTACGGCGCGGCTCATGGCCGAGAAAGGCATTTGGCTGAGCACGCAGCCATTCCTCGATATGGGCGGCGCTGCGGGACTCGGTCCCCAGGAGCAGGCGAAGATGCAACAGGTGATCACCGGCACGGACACAATCTATGCCCTGGCAAAAAAATACAAGATCAAGACCGCGTTTGGCACCGACATTCTGTTTTCTCCGGCGCTCGCTGCACGACAAACTTCCATGCTCAGCGATTTGACCAAGTGGTTTACGCCGGCCGAGGCCCTGAAAATGGCGACCTCGACCAATGCCGAATTGCTGGCTCTGTCAGGCCCCCGCAATCCGTATCCCGGCAAGCTCGGCGTCGTCGAAGAGGGCGCGTTCGCCGATCTGTTGTTGGTTGACGGGGATCCGCTCGCGGACATCGACTTGATCGACGATCCGGCCAAGAATTTCGTCGTCATCATGAAAGATGGAAAAATTCACAAGAACACGCTCGATCATTGACAATATCCGAGCCAAAACACCGCCCCTTGCCGCGCATGGCGCTTCGCCCTAAGCCACGCGCATGAGCAAGGGCAAGAGCGTTGTTGCGGCCGGCCATGAGCTGACCGCACAGGCCGCCGTGGAAATCCTGGAAGACGGCGGCAACGCCTTCGATGCCGCGCTCGCCGGCATGTTCGTGACCTTCGTGGCCGAGGCGGTGTTCGCCTCGCCCGGCGGCGGGGGTTTCCTCATGGGGCGGCGCGCCGGCCGCGACTCATGCGAGCTGTTCGACTTCTTCACCGAGACGCCGCGCAAGCGCCGCGCCGAGAAGCAGGTCGAGTTCTTTCCGATCTTGGCCGATTTCGGTCCGGCCAAGCAGGAATTCCATATCGGGCTCGGCGCCGCCGCCACGCCCGGCGTGGTGCCCGGGATGTTCGCCATCCATGCGGCGCTCGGCACCTTGCCGATGCGGCGGCTGGTCGAGCCGGCGGTCCGCGCGGCGCGGCGCGGTTTCCCGCTCAACGAATTCCAGGCCTATCTGTTCACCGTGATCGCCCCGATCCTGACCGCGAGCCAGGGCGTGGCGAAGATCTTCGCGCCGGGCGGCAAGCTGATGCAGCCGGGCGAGATTTTCCGCAACGAGGAGCTCGCCGAAACGCTCGAATGGCTGGCGGAGGACGGCGCGCGGCTGTTCCGCGACGGCGACGTGGGCCAGGCCATCGTCGCGCAGTCCGAGGCGCAGGGCGGCCATCTCACCTATGACGATCTCGAGCATTATCGCGTCGCGCTGCGCGAGCCGCTCACCTGGCGGCACAAGGGCGCACAGGTCGCGCTCAATCCGCCGCCCGCGGCAAGCGGCGCGCTGATCGCTTTCGGCCTCGCCTATCTCGAAGCGTATGCCGAAGGCGGCCGCGCCCTCGATACGCTCGCTCTGGCGGAATCAATGCGCGCCACCAATGAGGCGCGTGCGACGCATGGCGAAGGGCTTGCCGAGCGTTTGGCGGGAGGCGTGCTGGCACAAGAACTGCGCCAGGCGCAAGCCCATCCGCAAGCCTATCGCGGCACCACCCATATCAGCGTGATCGACACCGACGGCAACGCCGCCGCGGTCAGCCTCTCCAACGGCGAAGGCGACGGCTATATCGTCGGCAAATTCGGCTTCATGCTGAACAATATGCTCGGCGAGGAGGATCTCGCTGCCGGCGGGTTGCAGGCTTGGCGCGAGGGCGTGCGCATGTCCTCGATGATGGCGCCGACCATCATCTTGCAGCCGGACGGCACGGTGACGGCAATGGGCACCGGCGGCTCGAACCGCATCAGGACGGCCATCCTTCAGGTCGCCATCAATCTGCTCGATCGCGGCATGAGCTTGGCCGACGCGGTCGAGGCGCCGCGCCTGCACGTCGAGAAATGCGGTACGGTCAGCTTCGAGCCGGGCTTGCCCGAGGCGGCGCAGGCCGAGTTCCTCGCGCTCGGCGAGAAGGCGCATCCCTGGCCCGCGCGCAATCTATTCTTCGGCGGGGTGCATGCCGCGCGCCGCGACGGCAAAGGCGGCGTGGAAGGCGCCGGCGATCCGCGCCGTCAAGGCGTGGCGCTGACCATCTCCTAAAGCGGAGTTTGCGGCTGCGGCTCGGGCGTCGCCACCACGGTGTCGCCGGGCGAGAGCGGCAGGTCGCGCGTATCCGGAACCTTCACCTCGTCGCCTTTGGCGTTCCACCAGGTCGAGGCATAGCTCACGCCGCCGCTGCGCAAGGTGAGATGCGTCCAGACTTCCTCGCCGGGATAATAGTAGACGGTCCAAGGCCCGGCGACGTCTTTGGGGATGGCGCGCCAGGTGACCAGCACCTCGCCACCCTTTTTGGCATCGCCCTTCTTGCTCTCCAGCACTTGGAGCCGCGCGAGATAGCCGGGCAACTCTTCGCCGGTCCGCTCGTCCTGGGTGACGCTGGTGCAGGTCACCGACAGCACGCGTACCAGCGCCACCAGGTCGCTCTTGTCCAGCAGGTCTTGCTCGGACATCGGCGCGGGCAGCGCATAGGCCGGCACCGCGCAGAGCACGAGCAGCGGCAGCAAAACGCGCAAATATCGAAACATCGAAGCACTCCGTTCCAATACCGAATGGGAGGTCAATTGCGCGACTGCGCGTTGCGGCGGGGCACTTCGACCGTCTCGCCTGGCGTGGTGGGCAGTTCGGTGATGATCGCCTTGCTGATGATGCGGCCTTTGCCGTTCCACCAGGTGGTGGTGTAGGCGCCTTCCTGTTTGACGAGATGGGTCCAGACCATTTCGCCCGGATAGTAGAACACCGTCCAAGGTCCTAGCACACCGGTCGGGATGGCGTGGAAGCTGAGCTTGATGTCGTCCCCCAGAGTTTCGTCGCCCTTGGTGACATACATCAGCTCGGCCTTGGCGCTGTAGCTGGGCAACTCCTCCCCGGTACGCTCGTCCTTGGTGACCTTGGTGCAGGTGACCGACAGAATGCGGATCAGCCCGACCAGCTCGCTCCGGCTCAACAGCTCGCTCTCGGACATCGGCGCCGGAATGGCGACGGCGGCCGCAGTAGTGCTGGCGAGAGCAATAAAGAAGGCGGCGAGGAACAGGAGAGATCGCATGGAACCGGCTCTGGGGGATTAACAGTTTACCCGGCAATCTGCGGCTAGATAAGGGCCGCTTTGGAGCCCCCGGGAGGACCCCTGATGGTGAATATCTATCTCTTCATCGAGCTGCTGCACACCGCCAACGCCGTTTCGACCGTCGACACGCTGAAGGCGCTCGAAATGCAGAACTGTCAGTTCGCCAATGTCGTGGTCTTGTCCGAGGAAAAGATCGTGGCCCAGCTCGACTGCGAGGATTCCGCCGACGGCGACAAGGCTATCCTCACCAAGATCGCCAAGGTCGACGGCGTGGTGCAGACCAACATCATCGCCGTGGTCCGCCCGGTAAAGCGCTAGCAGGGCGCGCGCACCCCGAGCATTGTCATGCCCGCGAAAGCGGGCATCCAGTAACCACCGCAGTCCGTTTGACGCAATCACTGGGGGTACTGGATCGCCCGGTCACGCCGGGCGATGACAGGGAAGTGGGCTTGAGAACTTTAGTCCCGGTCGACGAGGCCCTCGATACCTTCGTGCCGCGCGCAATGCGCGCAACAATAGATCGCGCCGTTATGCTCGACGCCATGTCCGATCACGCGGCAGGTGCAATGCGGGCAGACCGGCGCCAGCGCCTGGATCGCGCATTCGAAGCTGTCGAAGATCATGGTGCGCCCCGCCATGGTGACGGCGAAGCTCTTGTCGTAGTCATTGCCGCATTGCTCGCATCTCGCCATGCCCGCCTCCTTTCAGCTTGATGCTTCTGCTGTAAGCCTTGCCATCGTTTGCTTGTATCGCTCACTCGCGGTCATCTCTGCATGCAGAGCCTTATTGGTGTTCCAGAGTTTTTCCAGCCGCGGGGCAAAATCATCCACGAGCTTGATGACATCTCGGCCCTGGTTAACGCCGTAGAACAAGTCCATGAGGCCCACTGCAATGTTGCCAATCATCCACAGATCCACCTTGACGAAATACTCATCCTCAAAATCGAAGAAAGGAGCGTCGAAGGAGCCATCGTTCTCGTTGAATCGAAAATTGTTGTCCGCAAAGATGATATTTGCGTGGGCCATCGACTCATTGATCGTCGCCTTCATGCGCTTAATTGACGCTGAGCCGTCGGGATATTTTTCGTCAAGCCACGCATGCCGCTTCTTGGCAAGCGCCTGTGACGGATCGAGTATGCCGTTCTCATCGACATCAACGAAATGCGTGTGGCAAGCGAAAAGGCCGCACATGCGCCCGCCTCCAGAACCTGGCGCAAGTCCATCATGGCTTGAATGCGGTGGAGGCGAACAGTGGAAAAGAGTGCCAGCAAGAGGTGCTTCTTGACTTGGGACAGGAACATCCCGAATACCCATCTGTCCTTGTTGATCGACTTGACGCAGTTGGACAGGAAAAGCACAGCTTCAAGCGCGTATGGGTAGTGCGCGGGATACCGCTCCACCGCGTCCAACACCATGAGCTTTTCGCTTTCAACGATCTCATCGATCGTGCTTTGCTTGTATTCCATCGCTATCGAGTTTGAGCCTAGTGCGCGGCTTCCCAATTGTCGCCTGAGCACGCGTCGACCTTGAGCGGCACTTTCAGCTTCAGCGCCGGCTCCGGCGCACTTTCCATCACGGCTTGCGCCACCTCCATGGTCTTGTCGACCTCATCCTCCAGCGCCTCGAACACCAGCTCGTCATGCACCTGCATCAGCATGCGCGCAGCGAGCCCCGCGGCTTCGAGCGCCGGCGCCATGCGGATCATGGCGCGGCGGATGATGTCGGCGGCCGAGCCCTGGATCGGCGCGTTGATCGCCGCGCGCTCGAAATTGCCGCGCAAGGACGGGTTCTTGGTGTTGATCTCGGGGTAGTGCACCTTGCGCCCGAACAGGGTCTTCACATAGCCCTGCCGGCGCGCCTCCGCCTTCATCGCCTCCATATAGTCCTTGATGCCGGGGAAGCGCTCGAAATAGGTCTTGATATAGGCGCCGGCTTCGCTCCGGCCGATGCCGAGCTGCGCCGCAAGCCCGACCGAGGAGATGCCGTAGATGATGCCGAAATTGATCGCCTTCGCCTTGCGGCGGATGCCCGGCTCCATGCCCTTGATCGGCACGCCGAACATCTCGGAAGCCGTCATGGCGTGGATGTCGAGTCCGTCGGCGAAGGCCTGGCGCAAGGTCGGCGTGTCGGCCATATGCGCCAGCACGCGAAGCTCGATCTGGCTGTAGTCCGCCGAGATCAGCTTCTTGCCCTTCTCGGCGACGAAGGCCTTGCGGATGGCGCGGCCTTCGGCCGTGCGCACCGGGATGTTCTGAAGATTCGGCTCTTGCGAGGAGAGCCGGCCCGTGGTGGTCGCGGCCAGCGCATAGGAGGTGTGCACGCGCCCCGTCTGCGGATGAATGTAATGCGGCAGCGCGTCGGTATAGGTGCTTTTGAGCTTGGCGAGCACGCGCCAATCGAGCACCTTGCGCGGCAGCTCGTGCCCTTCGGCCGCCAACTCTTCGAGCGCCGCCGCGTCCGTGCTCCAGGCGCCGGTCTTGGTCCGGCGGCCGCCCGCGAGGCTCATCTTGTCGAATAGGATCTCGCCGAGCTGCTTCGGCGAGCCGATATTGAAATCCTCGCCTGCAAGCTCCCTGATCTCGTCTTCGAGCCTGGCGATGGTCTGGGCGAAGGAGCCCGACAGCGAGGCGAGCGTGGCCCGTTCGACCTTGACGCCTGTCCGCTCCATCTCGGCCAGCACCGGCGCCAGCGGCCGCTCCAAGGTCTCGTAGACCGTGGTGACGGACTCCGCCGCGAGCCGGGGCTTCAGGATCATCCAGAGTCTCAGGCCGATATCGGTCTCCTCGCCGGCATATTCGGTCGCCCGCGCCACCGGCACCTGGTCGAAGGTGAGCGCATTGCGGCCGGAGCCGAGCACCTCCTTCTCGGTGAGGCAGGTGTAGCCCATCAGCCGTCCGGCAAGCTCGCCCGGCAGATGCTCGGCGCGGCCGGCGTCGAGCGCATAGGACATCAAGCAGGGATCGTCGATGCCGGTAAGCGCGATGCCGTAGCGGCCGAGCGCCACCATGTCGAATTTGGCGTTCTGCACAATCTTCAGCACGCTCAAATCTTCCAGGATCGGCTTCAGCAGGTCGAGCGCCTCGCGCATGGGAATTTGCGGGATCTGCTCGCCGCCGAGATCGAGCCCGTCGCCGGCGCGATGCGCGAGCGGCACGTAAGCCGCATGCCCCGGCACCAGCGCCAGCGCCACGCCCACCAATTCGCCTTGCATCGGGTCTGGCGAATTGAGTTTCGCCCGGAAGGCGAAGTGCCCCTGATAGCGCGCGGCCTCGAGCAGATCGGCGAGGCGCGAGAGCGCCGTCACCGTCTCGTAGTTGGAGCGGTCGAAGGCGAGGCCTTCGAGCTTGCTCGCCCGCTCCACGGCGAGCTGCGCCGGCGACCCGCCGACCACCTTCTGCTCGCGCGGCGGCCCCGTCTCGCCGCGGGGGCTGCGCCGCAAGGGATGGTCGTAGTCGCTTTTCTTGCGGGCTTGCGTCTTGGGCGGAGGCGCCGCGCCTTCCGGCGCCTCGACGCCCAGTCCGTCCGCCACGCGTCGCAGCAGCGTGCTGAACTCGAGCTTCCGCATAAAGCTCAGCAAAGCGTCAGTTTCCGGCTGGCGAACCACAAGCTCCGCGAGCGGCACGTCGAGCGGCACATGGCAGTCGAGCATCACCAAGGTCTTCGACAGCCGCGCCTGGTCGGCGAATGTAATAAGGCTCTCGCGCCGCTTCTCCTGCTTGATCTCCGCGGCGCGCGCGAGCAGCGTCTCCAAATCGCCGAACTCGTTGATCAGTAGCGCCGCGGTCTTCACGCCGATGCCCGGCACGCCGGGCACGTTGTCCGACGAATCGCCCATCAGCGCCTGCACCTCGATCACCTTAGACGGCGGCACGCCGAAGCGCTCCTCGACCTCCGCCTCGCCGATCGCCTTGTTCTTCATGGTGTCGTACATGATGATGCCGGGCTGCACGAGCTGCATCAGGTCCTTGTCGGACGAGACGATGGTCACTTCGGCGCCGGCCTCGACGGCCTCAAGCGCGTAGGTGGCGATGATGTCGTCCGCCTCGTAGCCCTCCTGCTCGACGCAGGCGACGTTGAAGGCGCGCACCGCGTCGCGCACCAACGGGAATTGCGGCATGAGATCGCCTGGCGGCTCGGGCCGGTTGGCCTTGTAGCCGTCGAACAGATCGCTCCTGAACGTCTTGGCCGAATAGTCGAACACCACGGCGATATGCGTCGGCGGCGCAAGCTCGCCCGACTCGCGCAACAGCTTCCACAGCATGGCGCAGAAGCCGTGCACCGCACCCACGGGGAGTCCGTCGGAGGGCCGGGTCAGCGGCGGCAGCGCATGATAGGCCCGGAAGATGTAGCCCGAGCCGTCAATCAGATAGACGTGGGAGCCTTTGCCCGCCGGCTTGCCGGCTGCGTCCTTGTCTTTTGGGGATGCCATGATGGCGAGAATATAGGCATTGCGACCGTTCCAAGGGAGTCGGTTGTAATGTTCATCCACCAACCAAACCTGTCATGCCCGGCCTTGTGCCGGGCATCCACGAATTTAACCGCGCGGGGTATTCAATCGTGGATGGCCGGGACAAGCCCGGCCATGACGAGGAATGGAAGCGGCCGCCCTCACCTGGCGGGGAGGGATAAAGACTAAGGCAAAGTCTCGAGCTCGGTCTTGCTGTCAGTCGAGCCCGGCGCGAAGGCCTTGTCGGCGCCGCCGAAGGTCTTTTCGATATAGTCCCGGAAGTACTGATCCAGGAACGGGAAGGCGCGGGCGAAGCGGGTGAAGTCCTTCTGGGCGATGAACAACAGCACACTGTCTTCCAGCGCCACCACGAGCCCGGTCCTGAGCGCCGAGCGGACCAGCACCCGCTCGCCGAAATGCTCCCCGGGGCCGAACACCTTCTCGAAATGCTCGCCGGTCTCCGGATTGTCGATGGTGAGCCGGAAGGCGCCCCTGATCACCGTGTAGAAGCCGTCGATCAGCATGCCCGGCTCGAACACCGTGTCGCCCTTGCGGTAATGGATATAGCGGGTCGCCGGCGGCGGCACCTGGATCTGCACGATGTTCGGCGGCATGACGCTGTTGATCAGCCAAGTCACGCCCACGCGGAACTTCGAGGCGAAGCCCGGCAGGAAGGACAGATAGAAGCCGCGCCACAGCAGCCAGGCGAGCGTGCCGGACAGCTTGAAGCCGTACACGTCGGCGACCGCCTTGCTCATGCCGAGCGAGGCAAGCGATCCCTTGGACTTGTAGGCGAACGGCTTCAAGGTTTTGCCGGACAGTTTCGCCACGATATTGCTGGCAAGCTGCGCGCCTTCGCGCACGGCAAACTGCGCGGTTTGCGTGGCGTAATGCAGGGGATCCTCACCCGGCTCCTCCACCAGCGGGATCAGCGCCGCGTCGCCTAGCGCCCATACCCCGTCATGGCCGGGCACGCGCATGAAGCGGTCGGTCTTGATGCGGCCCCAATGCAGATCGAGGCCGAGCGTCTCGACCAGCCGGTGCGGCCCGTTGCCGATCGTGGCGACGATGGTCGAGGTCGGGATGATGCGGCCGTCGGTCAGCTCGACGGCGGTTCCAGTCGCGGATTTGGTGCCGACCCCGGTCAGCACCTCGATGCCGTGGATTTGCAGCCGCCGCTTGGCGTAGGCGGCGAGGTCCGCGGGGAAGGTCGGCAGGATGCGATTGGCGTACTCGATCAGGTAGAAGCGGATCTCTTCCGGCTTGATGTTCGGATAATATTTCAGGGCGCGGCGTACCAGCTCCCGCGTCTCGGCGATCGTCTCGACGCCGGAGAAGCCGGCGCCGACGGTCACGAAGGTGAGCAGCGGCCGCTTGACCTCTTGGTTCGGCGTGACGTCGGCGGTCTCGAGGCAGCCGATCACATGGGTCCTGAGCCGGTGCGCGTCGGCCAGGTCCTTCATGGTCAGCGCATGCTCGGGCAGGCCGGGGAAACGGTTGAGATCGACGCCGGTGCCGAGCGCGATCACCAGCTCGTCATAGGGCAGCTCGACCGGCGTCCGCTTGGCGCCTTGCACCACGGTGACGGACTTCTTGCCGAAGTCGATGCCCATGATCTCGGCCAGCCGGAACTGGACCCGGCGCAAGAGTTGGCGCAGCGGCACCACCGCGTCGGCCGAGTGGATGCTGGCGGCCGCGACTTCCGGCAGGAGCGGTTGGAACACGAAATAATTGTTGGTGTTGACCAGCTCGACATCGAGCTTGCCGCGCCCCTGCCGCTCGAGCGCCTTGGCGGCGAACACGCCGCCGAAACCGCCGCCAATGACGAGAACCTTCTTTTTCTTCACGGGCTTGCCCAGCCTCCGCTGATATTGGCCGCATACCTACGCCAATGCTGCACTGCGTCAAGTCACGCTTTGACAGGACGGGAAGCTCCGTCTCGCCAGCTTGAGCATGCCGGCGTCTGGTTATTCCCGCAGCTACCATTTACCTATGGACTCGATAGCCGGTGCCAAGGGGGTAGGGCGGCCGGCGTTGCTTAAGCGAGCGGCTTTGACTAGGTTCCTGGCCAAGCACCCGTAGCTCAGTTGGATAGAGCGTTGCCCTCCGAAGGCAGAGGTCACAGGTTCGAATCCTGTCGGGTGCGCCAACTTCGGTAACAAAAAAGCCTGAAATTGGCGTATGCTGGGTCCCGCAGGCTTCAGGGTAGGAAGCCAACCCAAAGGAGAGGACGACATGAGGAAGT
>DATICH010000024.1:0-7488 GCA_035456885.1 Methyloceanibacter sp. | reverse complement strand
GAGTCGGGGCCAAACCATTTCACGAGTTTCGCGGGTTCCGTCCAGCTGGCGTAGACTTCTGCCGGTGAGGCCTCGAGTCGTCGCTTGAGGGTGAGACTCGGCTCGATGAGGGCGCTTGTGGTGATGGACATGACTGCTCCTCCTCAAGAAACGCGGCAAGACGGTCGAGCCGTTCCGACCAGAAACGCTGGTAGCGGTTGAGCCAGTCGACCGCTTCCTGCATCGGCGCGCCGGCCAGCCGGCAGGTTACGGTGCGGCCGGCCTTGGTCCGGGTGATGAGCCCGGCATCCGACAGCACGTCGAGATGCTTCATGATGGCCGGAAGCGACACGGGAAACGGCTTGGCCAGCTCGCTTACGGAAATGTCGTCGCGGCGGTCGAGCTGCACCAACAGCGCTCGGCGGGTCGGGTCGGAGAGCGCGGCAAAGGTCCGGTCCAGCGGGGTGTCCTGATACTTAACCATGTGGTTAAGTGTATGCGGGACGCTCCCTTAAGTCAACCGAGTACCAAAACTTCCCGTAAATTCTGCAGAAGATTGTCGATTTGCGGGAATGTTTCCTCAACCCGGCGATGGCATATCCCTGTTAGCCTGCTTCCCCACCCGGGGCTTGGCTCTAAACTTCGACCGCGGAGGAACATCCATGAGAATTATCGTTGCAGCAGCTGCTCTCGCGCTTTTTGCGTCCACGACCGCTTCTTCAGCTATGGAAGCCCTGACCGAGGAGCAGGTCGAAGGCGTGCAGAAGGCGATCAAGGCCATGGGCTGCACTGTCGAGGATACCAACATCGAGGCTGAGGGCAGCGGTTACGAGGCCGACGACGTTATCTGCGAAGATGACACCCAGTACGATGTCTATCTCGACAAGGACTTCAACGTGAAGAACAAGGTCAAAGAGGACTAGTTCTTCGGGCCAAGCGGCCTAACCAAACCAAGAGCCCGGCGCCCACACGCCGGGGCTTTTTACTTGGCGCCAGTCCACCCATATCGTTGACAGGGGCGGCAAGCCTTTTTATGGTCCGTTCGGCCTTTAGATGCGGCGTTTTCGGCGCCGCTGGGCCGATTTTTCTCCCCGGCAACGATGGATGCATTGCCATGAAGATCAAAAACTCGCTCAGAGCCCTGCGCAAGCGCCATCGCAACAACCGCGTGGTCAGGCGTCGCGGTCGGCTTTACGTCATCAACAAGACCAATCGCCGCTTCAAGGCGCGGCAGGGCTAGACCCGAGATGCGGCCCGGCGCACGCGTCTGGCTAAAGTCGCGGCCCACGGCACCGCTGTTTCTTGCAACTTGGCTCTTCGTCCTCTTGCTTGCGATCGTCCCGGCAGTCGCTGAGGACGATATCGAGCATCCGGCCGATGTCGCGCCGGACGGCGTGGAGCTCGACCTCGAAGACGAGCTTATCGAGCCGGACGATTTCGATCCCGAGCTTTTCATGCGGCCCGACGCCAAGCAGAACGACGCAGATGGGCCGCCGCCGCAATCCACAGAAGAGAACAAGCAGGACAAGCTCAACCCGTATTTCGAGGACCTGCCGTTGCCCGCGCCGGCGGACAAGCCCAAGATGCTGGCGGAGCTCTACATGCAGCTTGGCAAGGCGCGCGACGCCAATGCGGCGCAGCCCATCATCGAGACGATCGAGGCGCTTTGGCGCCTATCGGGAAGCGACACCGTCGATTTGCTGATGCAGCGCGCCGAACACTTCGCCAAGGAGGAGGAGGATCTCGATCTCGCGCTCGAGATCATGGACGCGACGGTCGACATTGCGCCCGACCAGGCCGAGGCGTGGCATCTCAGGGCCAAGGTCAATTTTCTCAAGCAGAACTATGAGCTGGCGCTTGCCGATCTTAGGCGCGCGCTCGACCGCGATCCAAAGCATTACGCGGCGATGAACGATCTCGGCGTGGTGCTGGAGTCGATCGGCGCCAAGAAAGAGGCGCTCGAGGCCTATCGCAAGGCGCTCCTTATCAATCCCTTCCTTGCCGACACCAAGCGGGCGGTGGACGAGCTGCGCCACGAGGTCGAAGGCCAGGAACTCTGACGCTTAAAAATCTTCCGTCTCGTCGCCGACGAAAGCGATGCGCAGCATGTTGGTGGCACCCGGCGTGCCGAGCGGCACGCCGGCCGAGATGATGACCCGCTGGCCGGGCAGCGCGAAGCCTTCCTGGTAGGCGATGCGACAGGCTTTGGCGACCATGTCGTCGAGGTCACGCGGGTCGTCGGTGAGCACGCAATGCAGGCCCCAGACCAGGGCTAGCTTGCGGCCGGTGGTGGGGATGGGGGTCAAGGCAATAATCGGTTGCTGGGGGCGCTCGCGTGCGGCGCGCAGGCTGGTGGCGCCTGAAGCCGTATAGCAGACGATGGCTGCAAGGTTCAGGGTCTCGGCGACCGTCCGCGCGGCAGCCGAGATCGCGTCGGCGCCGGTCGCCTCGGGGCCGATGCGCTGGGCATGAATGATGGCATCGTAGAGCGGGTCGCGCTCGACCTCGATGGCGACGCGATCCATGGTGGCCACGGCCTCGACTGGATATTTGCCGACCGCGGATTCCGCCGACAGCATTACCGCGTCGGCGCCTTCGAACACCGCGGTGGCGACATCCGAGACCTCGGCCCTGGTCGGCGCCTGTGCGTAGATCATCGATTCCAACATCTGGGTGGCGACCACCACCGGCTTGCCGGCATTGCGTGCCGCGCGGGTGATGTGCTTCTGCAGGCCTGGGACCTTTTCCACCGGCATTTCCACGCCGAGATCGCCGCGCGCCACCATGATGGCGTCGGCGAGATCGATGATTTCTTCGAGATGATTGAGCGCCGAAGGCTTCTCGATCTTCGCCATGATGGAGGAGCGGCCGCGCGCAAGTTTGCGGGCCTCGGCGATATCCTCAGGCCGCTGCACGAAGGAGAGCGCGACCCAGGCGACGCCGAGCGACATGGCGAAATCCACGTCGGCGCGGTCCTTCTCGGTCAGGGCGCCGAAGGGCAGCACCGTATCGGGTAGGCTGATGCCTTTGCGGCTGCCGAGCACCCCGCTCGTGAGCACCTCGGCGTCGATGCGGACGTCGCTGACCTCGATGATGCGCAGTTTGAACTTGCCGTCGTCGAGCAGCATGGTGTGGCCCGGCTCGGCCGACTGGAAGATCTCGGGATGGGGCAGATGCACGCGGCCCAGGCCCCCTACCGATTCGCGGCGGACGAAGCTCACCACGTCTCCCTCGGTGAGCCTGATGGCGCCCGACTCGAACTTACCGATGCGGAGCTTGGGCCCTTGCAGATCGACCAGCATGCCGATCGGCCGGGAGAACTCAGTTTCGAGCTTCCGGACCGAGCCATGAATCTCGCGCAGACCGTCATGCGTGGCGTGGCTCATATTGATGCGGAATACGTCGGCCCCGGCCTCGAACAGCCGGCGCATCGTGTCTTCGTTGTTGGAGGCAGGTCCGAGCGTGGCGACGATCTTGACCCGGCGATTACGCCTCATTGCGACTTCGCTTCGCCCTCTGGGTCGGTCAGACGGACGGTCCAGTCGCGCTCTTCGCCGGTGTCGACCTCGAAGAAACCGGTGCGCTTATAGCCGCGCTTCGAACACTCCTTGGTGTCGCGAATGGTGAAGGACTTGTCGTCGGTGCACATAAAGAGAGTACCGGCCCACTCGCCGCCGCGGTCGTAATCGACAGCGTGAATGTAATAGAACCGGCCGATCAGCACCCCCTTGAGCAGGGTTTCGCAAGTATGGGAAGCGATGTTCCACCAGCCTTCGGTGGCCCAGCCCTCGGCGTCCTTGTAGCCGATGGCGACGCCGACCCGGCTCGCCGTGGTATTGCAAAGCTTGAGATCGGCCTGGGCCGGGGTCGCGGCAACGCCCAAGAGCGTGGCGAGGGCGAGCGAGGTCACGCGGCTCCGCAACCGCCCAAACGAGGCGGTCACCGGGCCAAGGCGCCCGGCGCGGATCAAGTGGAATTCCAGCATCATCCCTCTAGCAGCCTGCAATCACGGTTAAAGAATGTCGAAGGTTAGCACCGAATTGGTTGCGTTTCTCTCAACCAGAAGGGCAATTATAAGCCCTGTTCGCGGTTGCGAAAGACCTGCCGAAAATCGTGGGTAATTGCGTCGCAACCTTGGCCGCGAGCAAGCTTTTTTCTTGCCGGGCGTTGGGCCGGGACCCCAACTTATGGGGATCCGATGCCGGATTGCGGGGACCTGAGACTGGATACGCCGTTACAAGACGACTTCGACGCCAAGCCCTATCGCGCCATCGAGGGGGACGCGAGCACAGGTCTCCTGATCCTTTGCGACCATGCCGAGAATGGGTTGCCCGAGGCTTATGGCACGTTGGGCCTGAAGCCGCAGGATCTGCACCGTCATATCGCCTTCGATCTCGGCGCCGCAGAGGTGGCGATTCGGCTCGCCGAGGCGCTCGGCGCCCCGGCAGTGCTGTCTAGATTCTCGCGCTTATTGATCGATCCGAATCGAGGGCTCGACGACCCGACGCTGATCATGCAGATCTCGGATGGGCTGATCGTGCCGGGCAATGTCGGACTCGATGCTGCGGAGATCGAGTCCCGGATCGAATGCTATTACCGGCCCTACCATCAGGCGATCGAGCGGGCGATCGAGGCGGCAATCGTGTCCGGCAGGCCACCAGTGCTCGTTTCGGTGCATAGCTTCACCCAGGCCTGGAAGGGGATGCAGCGCCCTTGGGCGGCCGGCGTGTTGTGGGACAAGGACCCGCGCTTGGCGCTCCCGCTGCTTGCAGCCTTGCGGTCGGCCGATATCGAAGTCGGCGATAACGTTCCCTATTCGGGGCAGCTCAAGGGCGATACGCTCTATCGCCACGGCACGTGCCGCGGATTGGCGCATGCGTTGGTCGAGATCCGCCAGGACTTGATCCTCGGACCTGACGGCCAGGCAGAATGGGCGAAGCGTCTCGCGGGCGCCCTGACGACGGTGCTGGAGGGGGCTGGCGGCTTGCTACACGCTATCGAGTTGCACGGCTCCTTCACCGACCGGGCGCGCGCGAAAACCGACGCGGAGATGTGCGCAAAAGGAGGAAGCATCATGGATGAGAAGACCAGGACCGAACTCGAGGCCGCAGCCTTCCGGCGTCTCGTCGCGCATCTTCGCGAGCGGACCGACGTGCAGAATATCGACCTGATGGAGCTCGCGGGCTTTTGCCGGAATTGCCTCTCCAACTGGTATCAGGAGGCGGCCGCCGCGAAAGGCATTTCGCTCAGCAAGGACGAGGCGCGGGAGATCGTCTACGGCATGCCCTACGATGAGTGGAAAGCCAAATTCCAGACCGAGGCCTCGGGGGCCAAGCCCCGCCAGCGCGCCGGCTAGCTGCTGTCGTCAGCGTTGGATAAGCGGGATAAGCGCCGGCCTCCGGCTTGCCCCGGCAAATCCGCGCGATAGGCTGCCCCCACGTCCATCGAATCAAGAATCAGCGGGGGTAACAAATTGCAGCTCCAATCGTCAGCCAAAGATCAGCTTCGTGCCTTCGTCGCCCGCATCGAGCGACTTGAGGAGGAGAAGGCGGCGCTCGCCGCGGATTTGCGCGAGGTCTATGCCGAGGCCAAAGGAACCGGCTTCGACGTCAAGGCGTTGAGGACGGTAGTTCGCCTGCGCAAGCAGGACGAGAACAAGCGCCGTGAAGAAGAGGCGGTGCTCACCACCTATCTCCACGCGCTCGGCATGGTGGAGGCAGCAGCGGCCTAGATCTTGGACGAGAACGCGGCTTCATTCGACATCATCGACCTTGCATTGCGTCTTGGCGCGGCGGTGGTCGTCGGCGTAGTGATCGGCATCAACCGCGATCTGACCAACAAGCCGATCGGCATGCGCACGCTCGGGCTGGTCTCGCTTGGCGCGGCGGTGGTGTCGCTGTCGACCATTCACTTCGAGGGTTTGGCCAATCATCCCGACGCTTTGAGCCGCGTGGTGCAAGGCGTGATCCAGGGAATCATGGCGGGCATCGGCTTCATCGGCGCCGGCGTGATTCTGCGCGACCGGGAAGGTCAGACGGTCAAGAACTTGACGACGGCGGCCACGGTGTGGGTCACCGCGGCACTTGGGATTGCCTGCGGTCTCGCCGCCTGGACCATCGTCGGCCTTTCGGTTGCGCTAGCGCTGTTCCTACTGATCGGGCTCGGTTGGCTCGAGTCTGTCTACGCCAGCGACACGGACGGCGTCGGATCGTGATCCCTAAGGGAACGCAGGCGGTTGGACTGCTTAGCGGGTGCTTTGAGCGAGCTGAGTGGGCTTGGCCGGCTCGTACTCGGCATAAAGGCTCTTCACCGCATCGCCGGAGAAACGCTGCGCCGCGGCGAGGCTCACATAGCCTGAGCCCTTGCGGAAGGTGAAGGAGGTCGGCCGGTCCATATCCTCGAACAGATGGTCGAGACTTTCCTGCTCTGGATGGGTGAGGGGCGCCACTGTGCGGCTGTAAGCGACCGAGCTATCGATCATCAGGCCGGCGACGTCGAAGGGCATGTAGCTCAGCGCCTCGGGATGATCGTCGTCGGCTTCGGGCGCGCTTACGACCTCGGCATCCTGATAGGCCGGCGTGTCAACCGGAGCCGGCGCGGCGACTTTGGGCGCTTTGGGGCCAAGGCTCGGCAAGCCCATGCCGCCGACGCTCGCATAGGTGAACAGCTTCGAAGGCGGCGTGCCCGGCTCGTTGGGATCCTCGGCAATGACGGGCGGCGTGTAGGCCGCGAGAACCGGCCGAGGCGTTTCGGGCTCGGCCTTACCCTTGGCCGGCGCATAGGAGGCAACCATGGTCTTGCTGGTGAGACCCTTGGCCCGGGCCAGCTTGTAGTCGGCAACGGTGATCGGCTTGCCGTCGCTCGGCAGATATTTGGTGTTGCCGTCGGGGAAGAGCGCGGCGAGCTCGAGCCGTGGAATGCGGGGCCACATGCGCACATTGCCGGTATCGACATGAACGAAAGGAATGCCGGAGGTCGGGTAATAGCCGACACCGCCTACTTCCTGCACCAGGGCGGAATTTCGTAGCGCCTTCACGGGAACGTCGGGGAAGTGGATGTCGGCGGCTCGGCCTTGGATGTGCTGACTCTTCTTGGCCTGCCCGCCGCCCTTCTTTCTGAGCGAGGCGTTCGTCTTGGCGCTGCGGAAGCCGGAAATGAGATGGATGGGCTGCTGCGAGCCAAGCTGTTTATGGAGCGTCCAGATCAGATCGATCAGGGCCGGGTCCATCTTGGTTTCTTCATCGGCCCGCCAATCGCGCATGAAGTGGTTGAGCTGTTTGAGAGCTTCCTGATCGTATTTGCCGTTCCGCTTATAGGTAACGGTCAGGTTCTCTTTGGTGTGGATCTCGTATAGGGAAAGGGTGCGGGTCTCGCCGAGGGCGTTGGCCCGATCGGCCGTCCCCCAGCACCAAGCGGTCGCGGCGATCAGCGCGAGGCTCGCGCCCAGCACGGCGCGACGTGCGACACTCCCCCGAATTCGCATCCCCGTTGCGAACCTTTCCCTCGCCG
>DATICH010000023.1:0-22670 GCA_035456885.1 Methyloceanibacter sp. | reverse complement strand
TGGCGCCGTCGCCCTCGCCTCGTGAGTAAACTTGGACATGCGTCTCAGTACCGCTACCCGGCACTGCGTGCCCGGCCCCTGCTGGGGTTGGCCGTCGCTCTGGGTGTATTCTTGCTTCGCTATGCCTTTGGGGGCGAACTCTACAACGTCCCGTTCATAACGGCCGGCGAGCGCTTGTTCGAAAGCGCACAAGGCCGACTTGATACCATGGCTCGTATCCACCGCCGGCTTTATAGTCCCGACACCGTTGACCTACCCGTGCACGAGTTCTTCCAAGGATTGTGTCAAGATATTCTCGCTGCCAGGAGCGTGCAGAATGTCAAACGCCTGGTCAAGGCATCTCACGTCACCTTCGACCTGGAGCGACTCATTCCGCTCGGCCTGCTTCTCAACGAGCTCGTCACAAATTCCGCCAAGCACGCTTTCTCCGAAAATGCGGGTGGTACTATTTCCGTGACCCTGGAGCAACAAGACGAGAAGTTGCTCGCACTGACGGTGAAGGACGACGGCCACGGTTTGCCTCAGGGAATCGACGTCGCTAATGGCAGAAGCCTCGGCCTACGGATCATGAACGGCTTGGCGGTCCAGCTGGGAGGGGAGCTTTCCTGGATCGAACAGGAGCGTGGCACATCCGTCCGCCTTGTGTTCCCCCGTGGGCTCGTCGATCGCGTCGAACCTGAACAAGCCGGCACGGTCAGCACAGAGAGACTGACACTCAGCTCTCGAGCCTTTTGAGTTCGGCGCGGAAGGGGCTCGCGGGATAGGTGCCGAGCACGGTCAGCTCGTTGGAATAGAACGCCAGCTCCTCCATAGCGAGCTTAACCAGCCGCTCCGCGGGATGGCCCTCGATATCGGCATAGAACATGGTGGCGTTGAACGAGCCTTCGAGCTGATAGGACTCAAGCTTGGTCATGTTGACGCCATTGGTGGCGAAGCCGCCGAGCGCCTTGTAGAGCGCCGCCGGCACGTTGCGCACGCGAAACACGAAGCTGGTGATCACCGGACCGTCGGATTTCGGCACGCGCACGGGCTTCTCGGCGAGCACGACGAAGCGGGTGGTGTTGTGCTTGGCGTCCTCGATATCCGCCTTGGCGACCTTCAGCCCATAGATCTCGGCGGCGAGACGCGAGGCGATCGCTGCGCGCTTGCGGTCGCCGGACTCGCGCAATTCACGCGCGGCGCCGGCGGTATCGGCTTCGACCACGGGACGCAATTTTAGCGCGCGGATCGCCTTGCGGCATTGGCCGAGCGCCATGACATGGCTATGCACGGTCTCGAGCTCGGAGAGTTTCACGCCGGGCAGAGTCAGCAATTGGTGACGCACACGCTCGAAATGCTCGGCGACAATGTAGAGACCGGAATGGGGAAGTAGATGATGAATGTCGGCAACGCGCCCGGCCACTGAGTTCTCGATCGGGATCATGGCGAGCTTTGCCGCGCCGCTCTTCACTGCGGCAAGCGCATCCTCGAAGGTCGGGCAGGCAAGCGCCTCCAAGCGCGGATATGCGTCGCGCGCGGCGAGGTGCGAATTCGCGCCCGGCTCGCCCTGAAAGGCGATTTTGTTCAAGCGCGCTTTGGCCATGGTCCAGATGAAAGGCGGGCTAAGGCTAGAGGCGGGATTTGAGAAGTTGACGCGCCCGCTCGAGGTCGGGCGGAGTATCGACACCGAGCGGGACAGTGTCAACGAGCCCGACATTGATGCGCAGGCCGGCTTCGAGCGCGCGGAGCTGCTCCAATCTCTCGCGCAATTCGAGCGGCGATGGCGGCAGCGATACGAAACGGGCTAGTGCCTCCCGGCGATAGGCGTAGATGCCGATATGGTGGTAGAGCGGGCCGTCCCCATAAGGGGCAGTGGCTCTGGTGAAATAGAGTGCGCGCATGACCCGGGCGCCAAGCGGCGAGCCTATGACCTTGACCACGTTCGGGTCGGAACGCTCCTCATCACGGACGATCTCGGCGGCGATGGTGCCGATATCGGCCTGGCCTTCGGCGAGCGCGGCGACGCAGGCCCGGAGCGAGGCCGGGTCGAGCGTCGGCAGATCGCCTTGCAGATTGACGATGGTGCCGAGCCTGCCGTCCGGGTCGCGGATCGAGACCGCCTCGAACACCCGGTCGGAGCCGGTCGGGTGATCGGGCCGCGTCATCACGGCCTCGCCCCCCGCCCCAATCACGGCATCGCGCACCTGCTCGGCGTCGGTTGCGACCAGCACGGGGCCGCAATCGGCTTCGACGGCCCGGCGCCAGACATGCACGATCATGGGTTGTCCGCAGATGTCGGCCAGGGGCTTATCGGGAAGCCTTGTCGCTTGCAGGCGGGCGGGTATAACGATCAGGCAGGACATGATCTGCGTCAGTTTTGCATGGGAATTTGGCCAAGCGGCAGCAGGGTTGGCGGGGGATCTCCCGGTTGCAACAGTCGCATAGGCCCTATAGTCTCACGCCCCGCCGCAAGAGCTACATGAAGTAGCCTCTCGCCTCTGCTGGGGGGATTATCCGACATGAAGTATCATCGTCTCAATCAGATCGCTATGGCTGTGCTCGGTGCACTGCTGCTCTTCTTCGGGGCGAGAACGATCGTCAACATAGCCTACGAAGAGCACGAGACGAAGCCGGGCTACGAGGTCGCGGGCACCGAGGACAAGCCGGCGGAGGGAGACGAAAAGCCTGCATCGCAACTTGCGACTCTGCTCGCCAGTGCAGATCCTGCGCGCGGCGAAGATGTCTTCAAGAAATGCGCGATCTGCCACACCGCGGACAAGGGTGGCGCGAACCTGATCGGCCCGAACCTCTACGGCGTGCTCGGGCGCAAGGTCGCGAGCCACGAGGGCTATGAATATTCGGACGCGCTGAAGGCGAAAGAGGGCGATTGGGACTACGAGAAGATCGATCACATGATCGAGAATCCAAACGCGTTCGCGCCGGGAACGAAGATGGCCCTGTTTCCAGGGCTGCCCGATGCCAAGCAGCGCGCCGACGTGATCGCCTTCCTGCGTACCAAAAACGACAATCCGCCGCCTCTGCCTGAGGCCACCGCGGAGGAGAAGCCAGCCGAGGAGAAGCCGGCCACCGAGGAGAAGCCCGCAGAGGGTGGCGCGGAGATTCTGCCGCTGCTTGCCACGGCGGATGCCAAGCAGGGCGAGGCGGACGCGGCGCTCTGCAAGGTCTGCCATACCTTCGATAAGGGCGGTGCCACTCTCGTCGGGCCCAATCTCTACGACATCGTCGGGCACAAGATCGCTTCGAAGGAAGGCTTCAACTATTCGCCGGCGCTCAAGGCGCATGGTGGCGACTGGACCTATCAGAACCTCGATGTATGGCTGACCAACCCGCAAGCCTTCGCGGCGGGAACGACGATGGCCTTCCCGGGTGTGCCCGATCTCAAGAAGCGCGCCAATATCATCGCCTTCCTGCGCAGCAACAGCGACAATCCGGTGCCGCTGCCGGAGGCGGCCGCGCCCGCCGAGGAAAAAACGGAGCCGGCTGAGGTGAAGCCCGAGGCACCCGCCGCCGAACCTGAGGCGAAACCTGAGGAGCCAGCTGCCGAGCCAGAGGCGCCCGCCGCTGCCGAGCCAAAGGCGCCCGCGACCGAACCCGAAGCACCGGCGGCAGAGCCTGAAGCGCCAGCTGCAGAACCTGAAGCGCCAGCGGCTGAACCCGAGGCACCAGCCGCGGAGTCCGAGGCGCCAGCCGCTGCTGAGCCAGAGGCGCCTGCGGCCGAACCGGAAGCACCGGCGGCAGAGCCTGAAGCGCCAGCGGCTGAACCCGAGGCGCCAGTTGCGGCGGAGTCCGAGGCCCCAGCCGCGGAGCCCGAGATGCAAGCCGAGGATCCCGAGGCGTCATGGACTCCGCATAAGGGTGAGCCGCCCTTCGCCAACCAGCCGCAGCCGGTTGTCCCCGAGGAGATGGAGAAGGTCCTGGAGGAGACGGAGGACAACCCGCCGTCGGAGTCTACGGCGGGCGAGCCTCCCTCCCCCTCGCAGCCGCAGCCGGTCTATCCGGAAGGAAAGCCCGAAGGCGTCGAATAGGCTGCGAAACCTGCCGCCAGCGACGGCGGAGATGACCGATAATTCATTTGGCCGCGAAGCCTGCCATGCTAGGCTTTAGCGGCCTTTTTTGTGCTTTCGGCCGTTGCCGGGAGTCTGCGTCCTGCGCACGCCACTTTCCTCCCAGATGGAGTCTGCTCAGCCGCTCATGACCTTGCTTCGCCTGGCCGTCGCGACCCTTGTCGTTTGCGCCCTTTCGGCCCCGGTTTCGGCCGAAGATGCGCCCATTCGGCATCATGCTCTGTCGCTGATTGGCGCGCCGAAATATCCGGCCGATTTTCAGCATTTCGACTATGTCAATCCCGATGCGCCGAAAGGCGGTCAGGTGCGCATCGGCGATATCGGCAGCTTCGACAGCCTCAATCCGGTGCTCTACCGAGGCGAGGCGGCGGGCGGACTTGGGCTCGTCTACGAGAACCTCATGTATGACAGCTTGGAGGAGCCCTCGACCTCCTATGGGCTGATCGCCGAATGGGCGTCCTATCCTCCCGACTATTCTTCGGTCACCTTCAAGCTTCGCGACGAGGCGCGCTGGCATGACGGCCAGAAGATCACGCCCGAAGACGTCATTTACAGCCTCGAGGTGAACAAGGCCGCCAATCCGCGCATGGGCCTCTACTACAAGAACGTGACGCGGGCGGAAGCGACCGGCGCGAACGAGGTCACCTTCTATTTCGACGTGAAGAACAATCGCGAGCTGCCGATGATCATGGGCCAGCTCACCATATTGCCCAAGCATTGGTGGACCGGCACCGACGCAAGCGGAGTGCGGCGCGATCCTATGAAGACGACACTTGAGCCACCGCTCGGCTCGGGTCCCTATCGCATCAAGGACGTGAAGCCGGGCCGCTCGGTCGCCTATGAGCGGGTGAAGGACTATTGGGGCAAGGATCTGCCGGTGAACAAGGGGCAGTGGAACTACGACGAGATCCGGTTCGAAAACTATCGAGACCAGACGGTGGCGTTCGAGAGCTTCAAGGCGGGCAATCTCGATTATTGGCAGGAGAGTAGCGCCAAGAACTGGGCGACGGCTTACGATTTCGCCGCGGTACGCAACGGCTTCATCAAACGTCAGGAAGTTACCATCAAGCGCACGCAGCCGATGCAGAGCTTCGTGCTCAATCTCAGGCGGCCGCAGTTCCAAGACCCCCGCGTGCGGCGGGCTTTCAATCTCGCTTTCGATTTCGAGTGGGCCAACAAGAACCTGTTCTACGGCCAATACGCGCGGGTCGGCAGCTTTTTCGAGGGCAGCGAGCTGGCAGCGCCCAAGGAACCGCCGACCGGGCGCGAGCTCGAGATCCTGAACGAGGTGAAGGACCAAGTGCCGCCGGAGGTGTTCACCGAAATCCATCGTAATCCGGTGAACGACAGTTCGGACGCCATGCGCGCCAATCTGCGCAAGGCCGTCGGGCTGCTCAAGGAGGCGGGATGGGAAGTCAGGAACGGTGTTCTCACCAACGTCAAGACCGGACAGCCGATGAAGGTCGAGTTCCTGCTCGTCGATCCGCTATTCGAGCGCATCGTGCAGCCTTATCTGCGCAACCTGGAACGTCTCGGTGTCAAAGGCACGATCCGTATGGTCGACTCGGCCCAGTACACGCGGCGGATCAATGGCTTCGACTACGACATCGTGGTCGCCACTTTCCCCCAGTCCGACTCTCCCGGCAACGAGCAGCGTGATTTCTGGGGCTCGGACGCGGCTGACCGGGAAGGATCGATGAACCTGATCGGGATCAAAGACCCCGCGATCGATAAGTTGATCGACCAGGTGATCTTCGCCACGGACCGTGCGGAGCTGGTGGCGGCGACGCGAGCGCTCGACCGTGTGCTGCTCTGGTACGATTTCGTGGTGCCGCAGTGGTATGCACCCAAGGTGCGCATCGCCTATTGGAACCGCTACGGTCAGCCCCAGACGCTTCCGGCACAATCGCCCGGGTTCATCCAGGTGTGGTGGTTTGACCAGACCTTGGCGGCGCAACTGCCAGGGCCGTCGAAGCTCTGATGGGGTGGGCGGGGCCGCTTTCGCGAGCAACCGGCTGCGGTGCGCTGGTCGTTGCCGCGCTGTGGGCGACGAGCGCGGCGGCGGAGCGCGCACACGGACTTTCTGCCTTCGGCGATCTCGCCTACCCCGCCGACTTCACGCATTTCGCTTATGCCGAGCCCGACGCGCCGAAAGGGGGCGAGTTCTCGCTGATCGGCTGGGGTGGCGTGACTACCTTCAACAGCCTCAACAATTACATCCTCAAGGGCGACGCGGCGCAGGGGCTCGAGCTGCTATTCGACTCGCTGATGGTTCCCGCCGCCGATGAGCCCGATGCGGTCTACGGCCTGGTGGCAGAGAGCGCCGAGCGCGCGGAAGACGGCAAGTCTGTCACGTTCCATCTGCGCCCGGAGGCGCGCTTTTCGGATGGGTCTCCACTCACCGCCGAGGACGTAGTCTTTTCCTTCGATACGTTGAAGACCAAAGGGCATCCGCTCTACCGCCAAACCGTGCAGGACGTGGTGAAAGCCGAAGCGCTCGACCCGCGGACGGTACGCTACACGTTCCAAGGCGAGCTGGTGCGCGATCTGCCGCTCACCGTGGCAGCGCTTCCCATCTTCTCTAAGGCCTATTATTCAACGCGGTCGTTCGATGCGACGACACTCGAGCCGCCGCTCGGCTCCGGTCCCTATCTGGTCGACAAGATCGTGCAGGGGCGCACCATCGTCTACCGCCGCAATCCGGACTATTGGGCGAAGGATTTGCCGGTCAATCGGGGGCGGTGGAATTTCGACAAGATCCGCTTCGAATATTTCCGCGACCGCACCGGCGGCATGGAGGCATTCAAGGCCGGCACCTACGACTTCCGGGAGGAGTTCACCTCAAAAGTCTGGGCCACCGAGTACGACTTCCCGGCGATCCGCGCTGGGCGCGTGAAGAAAGAAGTGCTTCCGGACGAGACGCCGTCCGGCACGCAAGGCTTCTTCCTCAACACGCGGCGCGATTATCTGAAAGACCCGCGGGTGCGCAAGGCGCTCGATCTCGCCTTCGATTTCGACTGGACCAATCGCAATGTCTTTTACGGGCTCTACGACCGCACGCAGAGCTTCTTCGAGAACTCGCCGATGGAGGCGGAAGGCGAACCGACCGAGGCCGAGCTGGAGCTGCTCACTGGGCTCGGCGTCCCGGTTCCCGAGGCGGCGCTCGGTCCCGCTTATCTTCCGGCCGAGAGCGACGGCTCCGGCCAGGACCGAAACCTGCTGATGCAGGCCGGCAAGCTGCTCGACGAGGCGGGCTACACCGTCAAGAATGGGGTGCGCGTCAATGCCAACGGCGAGCCGCTCAAGCTCGAAATCCTCACCTTCGAGCCGACTTTCGAGCGACTGACCGCGCCTTACGTGAAGAACCTGAAGCTGCTCGGCATCAACGCGCGCATCCGCATGGTCGACCCCGCGCAATATCAGCAGCGACTCAAGGACTTCGATTTCGACATCACCACTCAGCGTTACGTGATGCGCAACACGCCGGGAGTGGAGCTTCGGAGCTATTTCGGTTCGGCGGCGGCAAAGATGGACGGCTCGCTCAATCTCGCCGGCATCGACGATCCAGCGGTCGATGCGCTGATCGAGCGCATCATCGCCGCCAAAAGCCGCGAGGAGCTGGAAACCGCGGCTCGGGCGCTCGACCGCGTATTGCGGGCCGGCCATTATTGGGTGCCCCATTGGTACAAAGCCTCGAACACGGTCGCCTATTGGGACAAATTTTCGCGGCCGGAGACGAAACCCCGTTTCGACCGTGGCATTCTCGACACCTGGTGGTATGACGATGGTAAAGCTGCGAAACTGGCGGGCAACGCCGCCGTCAGCTCCGACCAGGCAGCCGAGCCAACTTCGCGGCGCCCAATCTTGCTGTTAGCCGGGCTGGTCGGACTCCTGTTTGCGTTCTACTTCATGCTGCGAAAGAGAAGGTCCGCCCGAGCCGAATGACCGCCTATATCCTTCGCCGTCTGCTGCTGATCATCCCGACGATGTTCGGGATCATGCTGGTGACCTTCGTCATCGTGCAATTCGCGCCGGGGGGGCCGGTGGAGAAGCTGATCGCGCAGCTCACCGGCACCGATGTCGGCGCCACTTCGATGTTCAGCGGCGGCGGCGGCGATTTCGCAGGGCAGCAGGGACAGGGCGCCGTCCCGGGCGACGCATCGACGCCGACCAAATATCGCGGCGCGCAGGGACTCGATCCTGAGTTCATCGCGAGCCTCGAGAAGCAGTTCGGCTTCGACAAGCCGGCCTACGAGCGCTTCTTCTTGATGATCAAGAACTATCTCTTGTTCGATTTCGGCGAGAGCTATTTTCGCGACACGAGCGTGCTCAGCCTGATCGCCGAGAAGATGCCGGTCTCGATCTCGCTCGGCCTGTGGATGACCCTGATCGCCTATTCGATCTCGATTCCGTTGGGCATACGCAAGGCGGTGCAGGACGGCTCGCGCTTCGACCTCTGGACCAGCACGGTGATCGTGATCAGCTACGCCATCCCCGGCTTTCTTGTTGCCGTGTTCCTGATCGTCATCTTTGCCGGCGGTTCCTTCCTGCAAATCTTTCCCTTGCGCGGGCTGGTGTCGGATAATTGGTGGGAGCTGCCGTGGTATATGAAGATCGCCGACTATTTTTGGCATCTCGTGCTGCCGCTGTTTGCCATGGCGCTGTCGGCCTTCGCCACAACGACCTTCCTGACCAAGAACTCGTTCATCGAGGAGATTCGCAAACAATATGTGATGACGGCGCGCGCCAAAGGTCTTGCCGAGCATCAAGTGCTCTATGGGCACGTGTTCCGCAACGCCATGTTGATCGTCATCGCGGGCTTTCCCGGCGCGTTTATCGGTGCGTTCTTCGCCGGCTCTCTCATCATCGAGACGATCTTCACGCTGGATGGGCTGGGGCTGCTCGGCTTTGAGTCAATCGTCAACCGCGACTATCCGGTGGTTTTCGCCACCCTCTATATCTTTTCGCTGATGGGCCTGCTCGTCAGTCTCATCTCCGACTTGACCTACACCTGGATCGATCCGCGCATCGATTTCGAGTCGCGCGAGGTTTAGCTTCCATGGATGCTCCGACCGACACCGCACTCGTCGAGGAGGTCACGGCCCAGGGAATCCCGAAGCCGCGTCCGTGGCTTTCCGAGCTGCAATGGCGGCGCTGGGCGACCTTTAAGGCCAACCGGCGTGGCTACTGGTCGCTCTGGATTTTCCTTACCCTTTTCATCATCAGTCTGTTCGCCGAGTTCATCGCCAACGACAAGCCGATCCTCGTCGCCTACAAGGGCGAGCTCTATTGGCCGATCTTCAAGGCGTATCCGGAGACGACGTTCGGCGGCATTTTCGAAACGCAGGCCGACTATCGCGACCCGGCGGTCAAGGAGATGATCGGGGACGGCGACGGCTGGATGCTGTGGCCGCCGATCCGCTTCTCATACAATACCCAGAACAAGAACCCGCCGATGGCCTTCCCGGTGAAGCCGACCTGGATGCTTACCGAGAAGGATTGTCAACTCGCGGTGGAGCGCGGCTTTCACCCCTGCAATGCCGAGCTCGAATGGAACTGGCTCGGCACCGACGACCAGGGCCGCGACGTGATCGCGCGGGCGATCTACGGCTTTCGTATCTCGGTGCTGTTCGGCCTCGTGCTCACCTTGTTCTCCTCGCTGATAGGCGTGGCGGCGGGCGCAGTGCAGGGCTATTTCGGCGGCTGGACCGATCTTCTGTTCCAACGCTTCATCGAGATCTGGACCAGCGTGCCGCAGCTTTATCTGCTGATCATCGTCGCCGCGGTGATCGAGCCGAGCTTCTGGATCCTGCTCGGCATCCTGCTCGCCTTTTCCTGGGTCGCGCTGGTTGGCGTGGTGCGCGCGGAATTCCTGCGGGCCCGCAATTTCGAATATGTCACGGCGGCGCGGGCGCTCGGTCTATCCAATATCAAGATCATGTTCAAGCACCTGTTGCCCAATGCGATGGTGGCGACCTTGACGTTCATGCCGTTCATCCTGAACGGCTCGATCACCACGCTCACATCGCTCGACTTTCTAGGCTTTGGGTTGCCGCCGGGCTCGCCGTCGCTCGGCGAGCTTCTGGCGCAGGGCAAGGACAATCTCCAGGCGCCGTGGCTGGGGCTGACAGCGTTCTTCGTCATCGCCATCATGCTAAGCCTGCTCATTTTTGTTGGCGAGGCAGTGCGCGACGCACTCGACCCGCGCAAGACCTGGGCCTGAAGCAAGATGCAGGGCGCGCATTACCACGACCATAGCCAGGGCCTAGCCGACGCCAATAACGAACGGCGCATGGGGCTAGCCGCGCTCCTGACCGGCGGCTTCATGCTGGCGGAGGTGGTTGGCGGCATCGTCGCCGGGTCGCTGGCGCTGCTCGCCGACGCCGGCCACATGCTCACCGACTTCGCCGCGCTCGCGCTCGCCTGGTTCGGCTTCCGATTGGCGCGACGGCCCGCCGACTGGAAGCGCACCTATGGCTTCGATCGCTTCCAGGTGCTGGTGGCCTTCGCCAACGGGCTGACGTTGTTCGCCATCGCCGGCTGGATCGTCTACGAGGGCATCGAGCGGCTGATGACGACGCCCGAAGTCTCCGGCGGCATCATGGTGGTGATCGCGGTGCTCGGCCTGTTGGTGAATGTGGCGGCGTTCTGGCTGCTGCAAGGCGCCGACCGCGAAAATCTCAATGTGCGCGGCGCAGCCATCCACGTGCTGGGCGATCTGCTCGGGTCGGTGGCCGCGCTCATCGCCGGCGCGGTAATCCTGTTCACTGGCTGGACGCCGATCGACCCGCTGCTTTCAATCTTGGTCGCCGCCATCATCGTCAGGAGCGGCTGGCGCGTGGTCGCCGACTCCGGACATATCCTACTCGAAGGCGCGCCGCCCGAGCTCGATACGCGGGCGATCGGGCCCGATCTCATCGCCAATGTCAAAGGCGTAGAGGAGGTGCACCACGTACATGTCTGGTCGATCACCCAGAGCCGGCGCATGGTGACCTTGCACGCGCTGATCTGCGGGACCGAGGATTCGGACCGCATGGTGCGCAACATCAAGGCCAGGCTCAAGGAGCGGTTCGGACTCGACCACGCCACGATCGAAATCGAGCGCGGCGCCTGCGCCGACGCGGGAGGCTGAGGTTCGCATGAGCAGTAATCCGCTTATCTCCGTCCAGGACCTTTCCGTCGATTTTCGCGGCGGCGGCAAGCTCACCCATGCCGTGCGCAACGTGGCGTTCGATATCGGCGAGGCGGAGACAGTGGCGCTGGTCGGCGAGTCGGGTTCAGGCAAGACGGTGACGGCGCTCTCGATCCTCCGGCTTCTGCCCTACCCTGCGGCGTCGCATCCTTCCGGGCGCATCCTGTTCGAGGGCGAGAATTTGCTGGCCATGTCGCCGGCGGATTTGCGCAAGATCAGGGGCAACAGGATCTCGATGATCTTCCAGGAGCCGATGACCTCGCTCAACCCGCTGCACACGGTCGAGCAGCAGGTCGCCGAGGTGCTGAAGATCCATCGCGGCATGTCGGACAAGGCGGCACGGGCGCGCGTGCTCGACTTGCTCGAAAAGGTCGGCATCGACGACCCCAAAGGACGCCTTCAATCCTACCCGCACCAGCTTTCTGGCGGCCAGCGCCAGCGCGTAATGATCGCCATGGCACTCGCCAACGAACCGGACCTGCTGATCGCCGACGAGCCCACCACGGCGCTCGATGTGACAATTCAGGCGCAAATTCTCGAGCTGCTGCTCAAGCTTAAAGCTGAGTTCAACATGGCCATGCTGCTGATCACCCACGATCTCGGCATCGTGCGCAAGATGGCGGACCGGGTCTGCGTGATGAACAACGGCGAAATCGTCGAGCGCGGCGCCACCAGCGATATCTTCGCCAAGCCCCAGCATTCCTATACCAAGCATTTGATCGCGTCCGAGCCGAAGGGCTCGCCGCCTCCAGCCGACGCCAAGGCCAAAACCATCCTAAAGACCAAGGATTTGCGGGTCTGGTTTCCGATCCGGCGCGGTTTCCTGCGGCGCGCGATCGGATACATCAAGGCAGTGGACGGCATCGATCTCGCCGTGAAACAAGGCCAGACGCTCGGCGTGGTCGGCGAGTCGGGCTCCGGCAAGACTACGCTCGGGCTCGCCGTGCTTCGCCTGATATCGAGCGAGGGTCCGATCGTCTATCTCGGCGACCGGATCGACGGATACGATTCCAAGCGCATGCGACCGTTACGGCGCGACATGCAGATCGTATTTCAGGACCCCTATGGGTCGCTCTCGCCCCGCCTCTCGATCGGGCAAATCATTGAGGAAGGCCTGACTATCCAGAATCACGGGTTGACTCACGCCGAGCGCGACGCCCGCGTGGCCCGCGCGCTGAAGGAAGTCGGGCTCGACCCGGCGATGCGCGAGCGTTACCCGCATGAGTTCTCCGGAGGCCAGCGGCAGAGGATCGCGATTGCCCGCGCGCTGGTGCTCGAGCCAAAATTCCTGATCCTCGACGAGCCGACTTCCGCGCTCGACGTCTCGGTGCAGGCGCAGATCGTCGATTTGTTGCGCGAGTTGCAGCGCCGGCACAAGCTCGCCTATCTGTTCATTAGCCACGATCTCAAGGTCGTGCGGGCACTCGCCAACTCGATCATCGTGCTGCGCCATGGCAAGGTGGTGGAGCAAGGTCCGGCACAGACCATATTCGCCAAACCCAAGACCGACTACACCAAGGCGTTGCTCGCCGCTGCCTTCGAGCTCGAAGCCACGCGCGGCGCAGCCGCCACATGACGGAAGGAACCGTGAAACCGACTCCGGCGTTGTAGGGTGAAATCATCAACGACTCGGAGTAAGAACTATGCGTGGCGTGCTGCTGTGGCTGATCGGCATTCCCATTCCGATCATCATCCTGCTTTACCTGTTCAACGTCATTTAGCTTCGCGCCGACGCGGACGGGCTGCCCTTGAGGGCAGCCGCCGCACGCAAATCACCTCATAGCCTGCCTGCTTGATGCGACGCTTCGCTGCGGCGAAGGGTTCGCGCTCGACCGTCATGTGGAAGGCATTGGCGTGCAGGAATTCGGTGGCGCTCGTCATGATGCCGACATGGCCCTCCCAGAACACGAGGTCGCCGCGGCGAAGCTTGGCGCCCTTGCGGAGATCGATTTTGCGGCCGAGCTCGGCTGCCTGCATGTCGGCGTCGCGTGGGGCCGGATGGCCCGCGGCTTCGAGCGCGAGTTGCACCAGGCCCGAGCAGTCCAGCCCAATGCTGGTTCGCCCGCCCCACAGATAGGGCGTGCCAAGAAAGCCTTCCGCGACGGCGACGAAGTCGGATTCGATCTCACCGGCCGGGCCGGTATGGTTCGCGAAGACATAGCCCCCGCTATCCAGCGTGAGAAACTTGCCTTCCGTCACGGCGGCGACGAGTTGGGCATTCATGCTGAGCAAGGCAAGCGGCGGCGTCTTGCCGTCCGGCTCGGGATAGACATACGTTCGCAAGGCCGTGATGCGATGCGTGGGATCGGCGACATTGCGCGACAATCCTTCGCTCGACATGTAACCGACATAGCCGTCGCGGACGAGCTGCACCCAGGCCCAGCCTTCGCGTTCCTCGAACAGCATGACCGTCTCGCCGAGCAGCACCTCGGTATCGAGCGTCGCGTCGAAGCGGGGCTCGCGACGCAACGGTAAGGAGGGCACGGTCACCTGTCGGGGCTCTCCCGTGGCATAGCGGGGAGCGGCGACAATTCCGCGCAGGGACTCGGCTGCAAGGTCCGCGCGAAAAGCGTGGCGGCGCGGGTCTGGCAAGACCTTTCCGTTCACGAGGTTCGAAGCTCTTTGCGGAAGAAATGATAGAGCGCGCGGGCCGCTTGCGGCTCGCCGCCCTTGGGACGGCCCGGCTCGTCGCGCGGTACCCAACCGAAGATGTCGAGATGAGCGAAGCGCTTGGCCTTGCGCACGAAGCGCTTCAGGAACAAGGCGGCGATGATCGAGCCGGCGAACGAGCCCTCGGCGATGTGGCTAAGATCGGCGACCGTGCTCTTGAGCTGCTTGTCATAAGGCGCCCAGAACGGCATGCGCCATAGTGGATCGCCGGCATCCCTACCGGCGGCGAGAAGGGCCACCGCCAACTCGTCGTCGTCGCTGTAGAGAGGGGGGAGATCGGGGCCGAGCGCCACGCGGGCCGCGCCCGTGAGCGTGGCGATGGTGATAAGATAGTCCGGAGCCTCTTCGTCGGCGAGGCTGATGGCGTCGGCCAGAACCAAGCGGCCTTCGGCGTCGGTGTTGCCGATCTCGACGTTCATGCCGTTGCGGCTCGGCAGCACGTCACCAGGTCTGAAGGCATTGCCGGCGATACTGTTCTCGGCGGCGGGGATCAACACGCGAAGCTGGATGGGAAGCTTGGTGCGCATGGCGAGCAGGGCGAAAGCAAGTGCCGAGGCGGCGCCGCCCATGTCCTTCTTCATCAGCGTCATGGAGCTCGATGGCTTGATGTCGAGGCCGCCAGTATCGAAGCAGATGCCCTTGCCGACGAGCGTCACTTTCGGAGCGTGGCTCGAACCCCAGTGGAGATCGATCAGCCGCGGCGCCCGGTCGCTGGCGCGACCCACGGCGTGGATCATGGGGAAATTGTCGGAGAGCAGACCGGAGCCCTCCGTTACCTTGATGGAAGCGCCGAAAGTGGTGGCGAGTTCGCGCGCGGCGGCCTCGAGCTCGGCCGGGCCTAGATCGTTGGCCGGCGTGTTGATGAGGTCGCGGCCGAAATAGAGCGCCTCGGCAAGGGCGAGGACCTGGTCGCGGCTGGCGCCCTCCGGCAGCACGAGGCGCTTGGGCTTCACGTCGTTCGCGGTCTTGTAGCGGCCGAAGCGGTAGAGCCCGGCGAGAAAGCCCAGGGCCGCAAGCTCGGGGTCGAGCAGCTTCGAGGCAAAGCGATAGTCCCCCTCGGGGAGCGTGCCGGCCAGCACGCCGGTCAGGAGCGGCGCCTGCGCCACCCAGTCCTTGCCGCCGGTCCCGAGCAGCACCCCGGAGATGCCGCCCTTCGCGTCCGGCAGAACCAGGGTCGAGCCTTGCTTGCCACTCCAGCCTTGCGCCTCGACCCAGCTTCGCTGGGCCTCGCTCAAGTCCTGGAGCGCGGGGTCGGCCGCCGACGCGATCAGGCGAATCGGCGTGGCTTCGGCGCCGGGCGGCAACAACAGGGCCTCCACGGTGTGGCGTGTGGTCTCGAGCGTCATGGCTTTGCTTGGCATCGGGCAGTCGGGCTTGCTTAAGGCCGCATTAATGGCAGGGGAGCCAGGGCAAAGGAAGTCAGGCGCATATGGTTAATTCTTTTTTGACGCCTGTCCCACATCCTTACAGCGAAGAAACAGGGAACGCGGGGGCTCGCCCCGCCGGTAAGGATTGGTTAAGGAATGCCTCACGCCTCCCGCCGGGTCGCCCGCCCGCGCCGCTCCCTGATGCTGGCGCTGCTCGCCACCACCGTCATTGCCGCGATTGCCGGGGGCTGCACCCAGACCGGCGGGCTGTTCTCGCGCGAGCCCAAGCTCGCCGCGGCGGATTCGATCGGCGCCGTTGCCAAGTGGTCGTCAGCCTATGCCAAAAATCCGCAAGACCCGAAAATGGCGCTCGGCTACGCCCAATCGCTGAAGGCCATTGGCTCGCGCGACCGCGCTTTGGAGATCTTGGTCGCCGGCTACCGCGCCAACCCGGCGGATGGCGAGCTTTCCGCCGAGCTTGGACGGCTGGCGCTCGACATGGGCCGCATCGACATCGCCACTCAGGCCTTGAAGACGGCCGAAGCGCGAGACGTGCGCGACTGGAGGACGCTCTCCGCGCAAGGCACCTTGCGTGCGAAGCAAGGGTCGCACGCGGAAGCGCAGCAATATTTCCTGGCGGCGCTCCAGGAGAAGCCCGACGCGGTGTCGGTGATCAACAATCTGGCGCTCTCTTATGCGCTCGACGGCAAGGCCAAAAAGTCGGAGGAGCTGCTGCGTAAGGCGGTGGCTTCCGGCCACGACGATAAGCGCGTCCGGCAGAATCTGGCGCTTGTGCTCGGGCTGCAGGGGAAATTCGAAGAGGCGCGCCAGGTCGCATCGGTCGACGTGACGCAACGGGAGGCGCAATCCAACGTAGCCTATTTGCAAAACATGCTGGCCCAGCCCACTCAATTTGCCGCCGGCAAGGCGGATGACGGCGAGGACGACTGGACGCCCTTTGCCGAAGACTCCTCGCCCCCGGCACCGGCGAGCAGCACCGCCGCTTTGACGCCACCCGGCGCGCCGAAGATGCAAGTGGTGAGGACCACTGGAGAAGAGATCAAGCCGCCCGCTCTCGCCTCCGTGGTCAGCGCCGTGCAGGCGAATGCTGAGGTGCCCGCTCCGGCCGGTGGCAGCTCGAGCCGCGCCAAGTCGATCTCCGCCACCCAGACGGCGCCAGGCGCGCCCATGGATCTCCTCCGAGCCGACTAGTCCGGCGACGACGTGAAGTTTCTTTTCAGGAACCGCCCGCGACTGGACAAGGTTCGCGATTTCACCGCTCTGATCGCACCGACGTCCCCATCCCATCCGCTGACGTCGGCGATGCCCCCTGGCTTTCGATCGTGCTAGCCCGTGAACCACACAATCGAGATCAATTTAAGGCTCGCCTAGCCGCCGCGGATGGCCATGACCTGCATGAAAGCAGGCCCCAAGATAACGATAAACAGCACCGGCAAAAAGAACAGGATCATTGGCACCGTGAGCTTGGGCGGCAGGGCTGCGGCCTTCTTCTCAGCCTCGGCCATGCGCATGTCGCGGCTCTCTTTGGCCATAACCCTAAGCGCCTGGCTGATAGCCGTACCATAGTGTTCGGCCTGGATTAGGCTTGTGCCGACGGCACGCACCATCGTCAGCCCGGTGCGTTTGCCGAGATTCTCATAGGCCTGGCGGCGCGTTTGAAGATATGACAGTTCTGCCGTCGTGAGGCTAAACTCCTCGGCGAGTTCAAGCGATCGGGGGCCGATTTCGATGGCCACCTTGTTCAATGCCGACTCGATCGACATGCCAGCCTGAACGCAAACAAGGAGCAAATCGAGAGCGTCTGGAAAGACGCGCCTTATGGATTTCTGGCGGCGCTGAATGAGATTCGAAACAAAGACATTAGGGAGATAGAAGCCTAGATACGCGCCCCCTATGCAGAGACCGAGCCGCGCGATGATCGAAAGATCGTAGGTGAAAATGTAAAATAGATAGAAGAAGGTAAGACTAAACGTGACGAGCGGTAGCGTGGCGCGGAAGAAGAGAAAAGTCACGACCGGCGCTTGGCCGCGAAAGCCTGCCATCTTCAGCTTTTCGCGCGTTTGGTTTGTCTCCAACGCCTTGCGCAGGCTAAGTCGGTCCACCACTTGCTTCACGAAGCTCTTCGGCTGCTTACGCAGTCTCCCCTCGCTCTGCAACTCGGTTAGGCGCGCCCAGCTTTCGGCGCGGAGCCGCTCCCGCTCACCAGCCACATATTTCATCCGCGATTCGAGCCGATCACCTAAGAGGAGCGGCAGCACGAAGGAGCTAACAGTGGCAAACGCTGCGACGGCCGCAAGCACCATGACCACGACTTGGGGATCGAGTACGTATCGCAGGAGCGTCTGCATGGAGGATCCTAGTAGTCGAAATTGATCATCTTGCGCATGGTAATCATACCTAGAGTCATCCAGATGCCGCTAACGATAAGCATCACGACTCCGAGATTTTCCTTCCACAATAGTGAGATGTAGCGAGGTGCCGTGAGGAACATGAGCAGCATAACGATGAACGGCAGCGCGCCGATGATCATCGCCGACGTCTTCGCTTCCGTGCTGAACGCCTTAACCTTGGCTCGCAAGCGGTAACGATCGCGAAGCACCTGCGAAAGATTAGTTAGAACCTCTGCAAGATTACCTCCCGTCTGCGCCTGGGTGGCTACGACGATCGCGAAAAAGCCTACCTCCTGAAGCGGCATGCGCTCATACATGCGCTCGAAAGCACTCTGCAGGGGCACTCCGATCCTCTGCTGCTCGACGAGGTCGACGAACTCGGTACGAATGGGCTCCGGCGATTCTTTTGCAACGATACGCAGGCAATCCGCGAGCGAGAGGCCGGACTTGATGCCGCGGCTGATAATATCGATAGAGTTGGCAAATTCGTACAAAAACTTGGTCTGACGAACCTTGGTCAGGCGGGATAGGACCCAGCGCGGCAGACCAAATCCGCAAGCGAAAGCAACCAGCAGCGAGACGATCAGCGAAGAGCCAGTGAGGAGAACGATAGAGCCTCCCGCAATACCGGTGAGCGCACTCGAAAGATAATAGGTGAGCGGCTTGACGGTCAAACCGGCACGGATCAAACGTATGTTAAGCGGCACGCGCTTCTTGGCTTTTTGCTTTGCTTCGATATTCTTGATGGTATCCTGAACCTGTTGCTTCCGCATCGTCGAAGACTGGGGCGAGGCCCCTCGCCGTTGCGTCCGGATCTTTTGCGCCACATTTGCGACGCGCCTATCCGCTTTGCGCTCGCCGCTTACAAATGGCGTTACGAGCACATACGCGCCACAACCCGCGGCTAGTCCGGCAAGCGCCATGGCCACAAGCTGCAGGAGTTCAGGACTGACCAAAGCGTTCTCCCAATGGGCGCCCATGCTCGTCAAGCACCTCACCCGAAGCTAGAATTTCGCTCAAGCGTTTTTCTTCCCCGAAATAGCACGCCTTCTCCCAGAAATGGGGCCGGGTGATGCCGGTCGTGCGATGCCGGCCCGATAGGCGCCCGCTGGCGTCCTCTCCGAACACCTCGTAGATGTAAAGATCCTGCAAGGTGACTACCTCGCCTTCGAGCCCAATAACCTCAGTAACGTGGGTAATTTTGCGCGAACCATCGCGTAACCGCTGAGACTGGATGATGATGTCCACGGATGAAACGATCATCTCGCGAATGGTCTTCGCAGGTAAGTTGTAGCCACCCATCAGGACCATGCTTTCCAGACGGCTGATGCATTCGCGAGGGCTGTTCGAGTGCAGCGTCCCCAGGGAGCCGTCATGACCAGTATTCATGGCCTGAAGCAAATCGAAGGCCTCGGGTCCGCGCACTTCGCCTACGATAATGCGGTCGGGGCGCATACGCAGGCAATTCTTTACGAGATTGCGCATAGTGACCTCGCCCTCCCCTTCAAGGTTAGGAGGTCTCGTTTCCAGCCGGACCACGTGCGGCTGCTGCAATTGCAGCTCAGCCGAATCCTCACAGGTAATGACGCGCTCGTCGTGATCAATGGAGGCAGTCATGCAGTTGAGCAGGGTGGTCTTCCCCGAGCCCGTACCGCCGGAGATGAGAACGTTGCAACGCACGCGGCCAATAATGGCGAGGAGCGTACGGCCCTCCGGAGTAATCGAGCCGAGCTTGACCAGTTGATCGAGCGTGAGCCGGTCGCGCTTAAATTTACGGATGGTAAGGATCGGGCCGTCGAGAGCGAGGGGGGGAGCGATGACATTGACGCGGCTGCCGTCGGGAAGGCGCGCGTCGCAAATTGGGCTGGATTCGTCAACGCGTCGTCCCACCTGGCTCACGATTCTCTGGCAGACATTCATCAGCTGGCCATTGTCGGCGAAGCGGATGGACGAGGGCTCGACTTTGCCGTTAACCTCGATGTAGGCCGTATCGGCGCCGTTGACCATGATATCGGCAATGTCGTCGCGGGCCAGAAGTGGTTCAAGCGGTCCATAGCCGAGAACGTCGTTGCAGATGTCCTCGAGCAGTTCCTCCTGCTCGGCGATCGATATCGCCACATTCCTAATGGCAACGACTTCGCTAACGATGTCCCGGATCTCCTCGCGCGCTGTTGCGGGGTCAAGCTTGGAGAGCTGGGTCAGATCGATCGTGTCGATCAGTGCGCTAAATACTATACTCTTTAAGTCGTAATATTCCTTTGGCTGCAGCCGTTGCATGGATTCCGTTGCGGGCTTGACCGCCGCCTCGTCAACAGATCGCAGGGTCGGCGCGCTATCCGGCGTCGGATGCAGCGAACCGGCAGATGGTTGCCGAACGGTCACGCGTGGTTTCGGCGCTTCAGTGGCGACCGGCCCTGCGGCGAACGGTTCCGCAGATGTGTTCCGCTTTCCAAACATGATTAGCCGCGTGTCTTAGAGAGTCTAAGGCGAGCCAATATTGGAGCTAGAAACGACTTATGTTGCTGCGTCTCTTCGGACCGATCCGTCAGAGTGTTGGCGAGGCCGCGGAAGGCGTCGGCCGCCTTCGACCCATCTGACACCTCCTCAATCATCTGGCCATTATTCGCCGCCGTGCCGAACAGTTTGGGATCGAAATCGATTATGACGCGGGGCTCGAGTTCAAGGGCGTGGCCAAACTCCTTAGCCGGGATCTCGGGGCGTTTGGGCACACCCACCTGATTCAGCACCAGCACCGGCGGGCGATCGTTCGGGCGCGCGCTTTTGAGTTTGTCAACCAAGTTCTTAGCATTGCGCAGATTTGCGAGATCAGGAGTCGCCGTGATCACCACATGGTCTGCCCCAAACACTACCTGCTTCGCCCAGCCCGTCCAGAGATGCGGCACGTCGACGGCCATCCAAGGCACGTTCTCGCGCACCACATCGATAACCGTTTCGCAGGAAGTGGCATCTATGTCGTAAGGCCGGTCCAGCGTGCCCGGTGCAGCGAACAGGCTCAAATGGTCTGAGCAACGGGATAAGAGCCGGTCCAGTAACATTTCGTCGAAACGCCCCGGCGAGGCCAAGGCATCGGCAAGACCTTGTGGCGGATCCATGTTGAAGTCCAGGCCCGCCGTGCCGAAGGGTAGATCGAAGTCAGCGATCACGACATCGCTTTTTAGCGCTGTAGCCATCGCAAAGGCGGTGTTGTGACAGACGGTGCTTGAGCCGGAGCCTCCCTTGGCTCCGAGGAAGGCGATGACCTGCCCCACAGGACCCGCCTCCGGGTGGCTGTAAATAGAAGAGATACTTTCGATAATCTGCATCACCTTGACTGGGGCTACCACATATTCGCTGACGCCTAAGCGCAATAGTTCGCGATAAAGCAGCACGTCGTTGACATGGCCAATTACGACGACTTTGGTTGCGTTGTCGCAGACCTTGGCGAGACGATCGAGGTCGTCCAGCATACTGCTCCTGTCGAGCAGGGATTCGATGATGATCAGATTGGGTGTCGGCGCGCTCTCGTAAAAGGCGGTAGCCGCGTGCGCCCCGCCCATTTGTACAGACAAATGCACCTTGGCCAGACGGCGGTCCTGGGATGCCTTCTCAATCACTGCGGCCGTTTCTTGGTCCTCGCAGAAGGCCTGAAGATTGACGCGCGGAATCGGGCGCGCTCGCGACCCACTGGGGAGAGGCTCATACGCGTGTTCGACGGGTTGCTCGCTTTCCGCAGCGTGGGTGCCCAAAGAATATGCCGCGTCACTAATCATCTTCGGCCACATCGTTCGTTGTCGCGTGCTCGGAGAGGGGCTTTTCTCCCGGCCCCCATTTGGAACCTGTGACCTCACCCTTCACGTATTTGCCCCAAACGACATCGCGGCGCTCGCCAGAACGCGGTGTTTCACCGCGCGGATGAAGGAGGTCCTCCGGATTTGCTACCATGGCCGCCAAATTGCGCTGCGTGGCGCAACCCTTATTGGGCCAGGGCATGTTCTTCGGATCGCGCCCGATATTCTCCGACCAGTCCGGGCATTCCGGTGGTTCGGCGACAAATTGTAGGTAAGAGAGCCGCATGGGGGCCGATGGGTCGCCATTGGCAAAATAGGGCTCAAGCCTCACTGCGGAGGCGCGGATACCGGCATTCCGCAAGGCCTCGCGCACGTCGTCATAGGCGCGCATCGCGGCGGCTTCGTTGGCGCCGCCTGACGGCGCCCTGATCAACAGGCGTTCGGAGCTTTGCGATTTGTAGTCGCGCAGAAAACCGTAGACCTGACCCTTCTGGGATTCATTCAACCCGGACGAGCCGGGGTAGACGGCGAGATCGAGCACCACCTCGCCTTGCCTGACGGCGATCGGATGCCGCTCATTCGGATTGGCAAGCGTGAATGGTGACTGGTATCGCGGGCTTTTCCAGCAGCCGCCGGTGGTGGTGCCAACGAGCAGAACGGCGAAGATAGTGAGAAGAGGCCGGACGATGCGCGAGCCTTGCGATGACGATACCATGATGTCGATGCCCTCCATGCCCTACTCGACGATAAAGCCCACATCGCCATCGAAGCGGCCGACCGGCGCGCGTTCGGGATGGCGTCCGTAAACCCGGTTCATCTGCCCAAGCAGAAAATCGGTGTTGAGATCAGAGGCCCAGCCGAAACCGTCGTCGGGCTGCGCCAGCTGCGAGCGAGCGACCGGCTTCACCACGTAAGGCGTCACCAGCACGACGAGCTCGGTCTCGTTCTTGAGAAAGTCGCGGCTCCGGAACAAGGTGCCAAGAACCGGCAGGTTCTTAAGCCCGGGATAGCCGCTCAGAGCCTGCTTCGACTGATCGGATAGCAGGCCCGCCATCACCAGTGAGCCACCGCTCGGCAGTTCGACCGTGGTTTCGGCGCGACGCACCTTCAAGGCCGGGATGGCGATGTTGGCGAGAACTACCGCGCCCTGGTTGGACAACTCGCTGACTTCGGTCGAG
>DATICH010000022.1:0-9778 GCA_035456885.1 Methyloceanibacter sp. | reverse complement strand
GCCCCAAAGCCGGAAACGGCCACTGCCGCGCCTAAACGCAAGCGTGCCACCAAGCCCAAGGGCGAGACGCCTAAGCGCGAGACGCCCAAGCGCCAGGCGAAGCCGAAACCGGCCGGCGCCAAGCGCGGCAAGAAGCCCGCGGAGCCCGTCTGATGCAGCGCGAGAACGAAGACGATATCGAGTCCAGCAAGGCGCCGCTGATCGAGCATCTGATCGAGCTCAGGCGGCGGCTGGTCTGGGCGCTGCTGGCGATCGCCGCGGCCTTCGCCGTCTGCTTCTATTTCGCCAAGCCGATCTACAATCTCTTGCTCTGGCCCTACCGGGTGGCGGTCGGCGTCGACGCGCCGATCGAGCTGATCTACACCGCGCCCCAGGAATTCTTCTTCACCCAGATGAAGCTCGCTCTGTTCGGCGCGATCTTCATCGCCTTCCCGGTGATCGCCTCGCAGATCTACATGTTCGTGGCGCCCGGGCTCTACCGCAAGGAGCGCCAAGCCTTTTTGCCGTTTTTGGTCGCTACGCCGATCCTGTTCCTGATCGGCGCGGCGCTGGTCTATTTCGCGGCGATGCCGCTCGCCATGAAATTCTTCCTGTCGATGCAGCAGACCGGCGACTCCCAGGTGCAGATCCATCTCACCGCCAAGGTGAGCGAATATCTCTCGCTGATCATGACCTTGATCCTGGCCTTCGGCATCTGCTTCCAATTGCCGGTGCTGCTTACGCTTCTCGCCCGCGCGGGGCTGGTGACGTCGGCTACGTTGAAGCGCTATCGCCGCCACGCGATCTTCGCCGTGTTCTGCGTCGCCGCCGTGCTGACCCCGCCCGACCCGATCAGCCAGATCTCGCTCGCGATTCCGACCGTGCTGCTCTACGAGCTGTCGATCTACGCGGTGCGATTCGCCGAGAAGAAGCACGCTGCTTCCACGGCCGCAGCGGCAACTTCTCCCAAACCGGCCGCCGCCGGCGAGTAAGCGGCCCGAACTCTCCCACGCTTTCCGCGTTACCTATGCGAGCCGCCAGGCTCCGGCCAGTTCCGGTGCCAAATCCCGCAGCATCGAGGAGAATGAGGTGAGCTATCTTCGTTTCGGCGCGATGATCGTCACGGCGACCATCGTCATGTACGGCCTGATGTATCTCAACAGCTACGCGCTGGACCACGTTTGGTTCAGTCAGACGCGCGTCTGGATGGCCTTCGTGATGGGCGCCGTCATGGCGGTGATCATGCTCGGCTTCATGCTGAATATGTACAAGGACGCACGGGTCAATGTGGCCATCGTCGTGGCGAGCGCCAGCATCTTCGCCGCAGCGCTTTGGCTCGTTCGCAGCCAGGAGACCGTGGCCGACATCTCCTACATGAAGGCGATGATTCCGCATCACTCGATCGCCATCTTGACCAGCGAGCGGGCGCATATTCGCGATCCGCGCGTGCGCAAGTTGGCAGACGGGATCATCGAGGCGCAGGTCGAGGAGATCGCCGAGATGGAGCAGCTGATCGCCGACCTGGAACGCAATCCCGTTCCCGCGGACGCGCCGGATTTGCCGCCCTATGACCAAAAGCAGGCGATAAGTTCCGCCCAGTAGGGGTGCCGGTTCTCGATTGCGGCCAAGCCGGGCGATGACAAGCCGGGATGGGGGTCTTATACGGACAGCCAGACTCGACTCGGCCTAGAAGAGCGGACCAGCCCGTGCTCGACATCAAATGGATCAGGGACAACCCGGACGCCTTCGTCAAGGGGCTGACGAATCGCGGCTTCGACGATCCCAAGGGCACCTTGACTCGGGTTCTGAGCCTGGACGAGGAACGCCGCTCAACGATTCAGAAATTGCAGGAGGCGCAGGCCGCCCGCAACACGGCGTCGAAGGAGATCGGCCAGGCGATGGCTGCCAAAGACGGGAAGCGCGCCGAGGTCCTGAAGCAGGACGTGGCGAAACTCAAGGACGAGATCCAGGAAGGCGAGGCGGCCGAGCGTGAGGTCGAGCAGAAATTCCACGACCTGCTCGCCAATATTCCGAACACGCCGGCGCCGGATGTGCCGGTCGGTCCTGACGCCGACGCCAATGTGGTCATCCGCGAGTCCGGCAAACCTCCGAAATTCTCATTCCAGCCGAAGCAGCATTTTGAGCTTGGCGAGGCGCTCGGCCTGATGGATTTCGAGACCGCGGCCAAGCTGTCCGGCGCGCGCTTCGTGGTGCTGAAAGGCGCGCTGGCGCGGCTCGAACGCGCGTTGTCGCAATTCATGCTCGACTTACACACGTCCGAGCACGGGTATACCGAGATCGCCCCGCCGCTGCTCGTGCGCGACGACACCATGTTCGGCACCGCGCAATTGCCGAAATTCGCGGACGATCAGTTTCAGGCGCGTGACCTTTGGCTCATCCCCACCGCCGAGGTCCCGCTCACCAATCTGGTGCGCGAGGAGATCGTCGACGAGGCGAAGCTGCCGATCCGGGTCACCGCCGGCACGCCATGCTTCCGCGCCGAAGCGGGTGCGGCCGGAAAAGACACGCGCGGCATGATCCGCCAGCATCAATTCGACAAGGTGGAGCTGGTCTCGATCACCACGCCGGAGCAGTCCGCCGAAGAGCACGAGCGCATGACAGCTTGCGCCGAGACCGTGTTGAAAAGACTCGAACTTCCGTTCCGCACCATGGTGCTGTCGACTGGCGATATGGGCTTCGCCGCGGAGAAGACCTACGACATCGAGGTCTGGCTGCCGGGGCAGGGCATGTATCGGGAGATCAGCTCCTGCTCGAATTGCGGCGACTTCCAGGCCCGGCGCATGAATGCGCGCTACAAGACCAAAGGCGCCAAGGACACCCGCTTCGTGCATAGCTTGAACGGTTCCGGCGTGGCGGTCGGGCGCGCGCTGATCGCGGTGATGGAGAACTACCAAGACGAGGACGGCTCGATCCGCGTCCCCGAGGCGCTCAAACCTTACATGGGCGGTCTCGCCAAGATCGACGCCCTCCGATAGTTTGTGAGACAGTGGCGAAGAATCGTCAGATAGTTGTCGGCCGCCTCTGAAAGGGGTGGGTGGCATGGCATCCGCGCAAGACCAAATCGGGCTGATCATGCAGCTCAGGCGTCGCGGCATCCGCGACCAGAAGGTGCTGCGCGCCATCGAGCGGGTGCCGCGCGAATTGTTCGTCGATCCCGCCTTCGCCGACCACGCCTATCAGGACATCGCGCTGCCGATCGATTGCGGCCAGACCATCTCCCAGCCTTACGTGGTCGCCTTCATGACCGAGAAACTCGAGCTCGACGAGCGCCACAAGGTGCTGGAGATCGGCACCGGCTCCGGCTACCAGGCCGCGGTGCTGTCCTATCTCTGCCGCCGGGTCTACACGGTGGAGCGCTGGCGCGAGCTACAGAAGGCGGCGGAGCGGCGCTTCGCCCGGCTCGGCATCACCAATGTCACCACCATCATCGGCGACGGCTGGCTCGGCTGGCCGCCGCAGGCGCCGTTCGACCGCATCATCGTCACCGCAGCGGCGGAGACGCCGCCGCCCGCCTTGATCGAGCAGCTCAAGCCCGGCGGCCGCATGCTCATCCCGCTGGGCGAGACCCGCGACACGCAATATGTGGTGCGGATCGACAAGAGCGAGGCCGGTCTGCTCAACGAAACGCCGCTGCTGCCGGTCCGCTTCGTGCCGATGGTGCATGGCCGCGCCGGCGTCGCCGCCCGGCAGGCGAAAGGCGGGCGCGCGCCCGAGCCGGACGGCGCTTAAGCCCTTGCGCGGCGAATCTTTCGCGCTCCGCTGCAAGGGCTAACAGCTTGTTAACCCGCTCCGCGCTTTACTCATCGGCACGGGTAGAGTTGAGGGCGTAGAGGGATGCAGTACGCGGCGTATCGGTCGGGCAATCGCGCTTGCGCCCTGGTGGCGGCTTGTATCGCGCTCACGCTCGCAGGCTGCAGTTCCAACGTCTCCCGCTTCGATTTTCCTGTATTCGGCTCCACCGCCTCCAACGATACGAATGCCGACTACGCGGCGACCGCATCGCTGCCGCCGGTCGTTCCCGAGGAGTCGGTCTATAGCGGGGGGGCGAACCCGCAATTCCAGCGGGCGAGCCTGCCGCCTCCGTCCTCGCCGGCGCCGACCCAGGCCGCTTATTCGCCGCCGCCCGGGCGCGTGCGCGACCAGCATGCCAAATATCCGGCGCCGCCGCATACCGAACCGGCCGTGTGGCGCGGCACGAGCCAAGTCCAGGGTCTGCGCATCAAGGTGCAGAAGGGCGAGACGCTCTCCAGCCTGTCGCGCCGTTACGGGGTATCGGTCGAGGCAATCCAGGCGGCCAACAATCTGCCCGACGGGCGGCTCAATATCGGCCAGGAACTGGTCATTCCCGGCGCCTCGGCGAAGACGGCCGCCGCCAAGCCTGTGGCGCCGAAGGTTACGCCGGAGCCGGAGCCAGCCGTGCCTTCGTTGCCGAGTGTGGCGGAGGAGGAGACCAGCCCCGCGCCAGGCGGCACCGCCGTGCGCGTGGTCAAGACCACGACCATTCTGCCGCCCGGCAGCACATCGCTTGCCGAGGAGGAAGAGAAAGAGGCTGGCGTCGCGCCGGCCGCCAAATCCGCCAAGCCCGCGAGCACCGAGGAGAAGGCTGCGGCTTCACCGGAGATTACCGGCGAAGGCAAACAGCGGCTTGCCAAGGTCGAGCAACTTCCGGCGCCCGATCCCATGTCCGGCAACAGCTTCCGCTGGCCGGTGAAGGGCCGGGTCATTTCGCAATTCGGCGCGCGGCCGGACGGCGGGCACAATGACGGCATCGACCTCGCCGTGCCGCAGGGCACCCCGGTGCAGGCCGCCGAGAACGGCGTCGTCGCCTATGCCGGCAACGAGCTCAAGGGCTACGGCAATCTCGTATTGATCCGCCACTCCAACAACTGGGTCTCGGCCTACGCTCATAACGAGGAGATCCTGGTCAAGCGCGGCGACAAGGTGAGCCGGGGCCAGGTCATCGCCAAGGCCGGCGCCACCGGCGCGGTCAGCCAGCCGCTGGTGCATTTCGAGCTGCGCAAAGGTTCGCGCCCGGTCGACCCCACCAAATATATGAGCAACCAGACCGCCAAAGCCGACTAGAGCGGCTGGCCCAGGCGTCCGGCAAGATCCTGAATGAATTGGCAGGCGACGCGGCCGGAGTGGGCGCCGCGCGCCAATGCCCAGGCCAGCGCCGCGTCGCGCAGCGCCGCCGCATCGATGGCGAGGCGATAATGCGCCGCATAGGCACAGACCATCTCGAGATACTCGTCCTGACTGCAATTGTGGAAGCCGATCCACAAGCCGAACCGGTCCGACAGCGATAGCTTTTCCTCGACGGCCTCTCCGGGATGGATGGCGGTGGAACGCTCGTTGTCGACCATCTCGCGCGGCATCAAATGCCGCCGGTTGGACGTGGCGTAGAACAGAATATTGTCCGGACGCCCCTCGATGCCGCCTTCGAGCACCGCCTTCAGCGACTTGTAAGAGGTGTCCTGTGCCTCGAAGGACAGATCGTCGCAAAACAGGATGAAGCGCTGGCCGTTCGCTTCGCGCAGATGCGAGAGCAGGTAGGGAAGCGAGGCGATGTCCTCGCGGTGAATCTCGACCAGCTTCAGGCCGGCAATCTCGCCGTGCACGGCCTTGACCAGGGAGCTCTTGCCCATGCCGCGCGCGCCCCAAAGCAGCGCGTTGTTTGCAGGCAGCCCAGCGGCAAATCGGCGCGTGTTCTCGACCAAGACGTCGCGCGCTTGATCGATGCCCTTGAGCAGCGAAAGCGGCAGGCGGTTGACCTGATCGACTGGCAGAAAAGCGTGCGCCTCGGCCTGCCACACAAAGGCGTCGGAAGAGGCGAAATTAGGACGTTCCGGCGGGCGCGGCCCAAGCCGCTCGATCGCCCGGGCGATCCGCTCGAACAGGCCGGAGAGGGGTTCCTGAAAGTTCATGTCGCGCCCGTTGCAAAGGCAATTTTCGCCGCTATAGTCGCGCCACCTTCGAAGTGCCGGTCGTGGGACGACAAGGGGCGGCAACCGTCGAGGGCGGCCATCCTTAAGCCAAGCAAGGGACAGGAGCAATGCCAGGGTTCACCTACGCTCAAGCCGCCCCAGGTGCGTTCGACATGCTGAATAGCTTGATCGTTCCCACCATGCTAATCATCGGCATCATGTATTTCCTGATGATCCGGCCGCAGCAGAAGCGGTTGAAGGACCACCGGGAGATGGTCGCAGGGATCCGCCGCGGCGACACGGTGGTGACCTCCGGAGGCATCATCGGCAAAGTGGCCAAGGTCGAGGACCAGGAGCTTCAGGTGGAGATCGCCGACGGTGTCAAGATCAAGGTCGTGCGCTCGACGGTTTCCGAGGTACGCGGCAAGGGCGAGCCAGCTCCTGCCGCGAAGGCCAAGGCTGCGTCCTAGGCTTGCCATGACCGACCATCCCACCCGCTAGCCCGATCCGAAGTTCGAGAGCGCAATGCTGCATTTCCAAAGATGGAAGCTGATCCTGGTCGCGGTCGTCGTCACCGCCGGTTTCATCTACGCGCTCCCGAATCTGTTCTCGAAAACGTCGCTTGAAGGCGTGCCGAGCTGGCTTCCGCACAAGCAGGTCAATCTCGGCCTCGATCTGCAAGGCGGCGCGCATCTGCTCTACCAGATCGACGAGAAGGAGATGGTGGAGGACTGGCTCAAGAATATTCGCGGTGACGTGCGCGACACATTACGAAAGTCGCGTATCGGTTATTCGGACCTCGCCCAGGACGTCACCAAGCGCACCGTGTCGGTGAACATCCGCGAAACTGCCGATCTCGACAAGGCCGAGACCGAGTTGAAGAAGCTCGCCGTCCCGATCGGCGGTGACGTATTCGGAGGCTTCTCCGGCAACGATCTCGAGGTGACGCGCGAAGCCGACAACCGCATCGTGCTCACGGTCACCGACCCCGGCTTGGCCCACCGCATGACATCGGCGATCCAGGCCTCGATCGAGACCATCCGGCGCCGGGTCGATGCGTTCGGCACCACCGAGCCCAGCATTCAGCGCGAGGGCCGCAGTCGTGTCCTAGTGCAGGTGCCCGGTATCACCGACGTCGAGCGTCTCAAGAACCTGATCGGCGAGACCGGCAAGCTCGAATTCAAGCTGGTCGATCCGGGGGCCGACGCGGCGCAAGCCTCGCAGACCAAGCAGGTGCCGGTCGGCGACGTGCTGGTCTATTCCAACGACACGCCCCCCATTCCCTACGTGCTCAAGGACCAAGTGCTGGTCAGCGGCGAGAATCTGGTCGATGCGCAGCCCGGCTTCGACAGCCGCACCGGCGAGCCGGTGGTGACCTTCCGCTTCGATTCCGCCGGCGCCAAGCGCTTCGGCAAGGTTACGCAGGAGAATGTCGGCCTGCCCTTCGCCATCGTGCTCGACGGCAAGGTCATCTCCGCGCCGGTCATTCGCGAGCCGATCCTTGGCGGCACGGGCCAGATCAGCGGCAATTTCACCGTGCAGCAGGCGAACGACCTCGCCGTGCTGCTCCGCTCCGGCGCGTTGCCCGCCAAGCTCACCGTCATCGAGGAGCGGACCGTGGGCGCGAGTCTCGGCGCCGACTCCATCGAGTCGGGCAAGAAGGCCGCCCTTGTCGGGCTGCTGCTGGTGATGATCTTCATGCTCGCGGCCTACGGCTTGTTCGGCCTGTTCGCCTGCCTGGCGCTGTTTGTAAATATCGCGCTCATCTTCGCCGTGCTCTCGCTGATGGGCGCGACGCTCACCCTGCCTGGCATCGCCGGCATCGTGCTCACCATCGGCATCGCCGTGGACGCCAACGTGCTCATCAACGAGCGCATTCGTGAGGAGATACGCTCGGGCAAATCGCCCTATGCCGCGGTCGACGCCGGCTATTCGCGCGCGCTGATCACGATCATCGACTCCAACGTGACGACCTTGATCGCCGTGCTGGTGCTGTTCTGGCTGGGCTCCGGTCCGGTGCGCGGCTTCGCCGTGACGCTTACCGTCGGCATTCTCGCCTCGATGTTCACCGCCGTCACCGTCACGCGGCTGATGGTCGCCACTTGGCTGCGCTGGGCGCGGCCGCAAGCGATACCGATTTAGGGAAGCACCTATGTTCCGCGGCATTCATTTCGTTCCACCGGACACCAAGATCGACTTCGTCGGCCTGCGGGCGATCTCGTGGCTGGTGTCCGCGTTCCTGACCGTAGTTCCGCTGATCCTGGTCGCCACCATCGGCCTGAACATGGGCATCGACTTCCAGGGCGGCACCCTGATCGAGATCAAGACCAAGGAAAGCCCCGCCAATCTCGCCGAGATTCGCGGCAAGGTCAGCGGCCTCGGGCTTGGCGAGATTCAGATTCAGGAATTCGGCGCGCCCGACGCCGTGCTCATTCGCATCGCTTCGCAGCCGAACGAGCAGGAGCAGCAGCAATCGATCGCCAAGATTAAGCAGGCGCTCGGCGACGAGGTCGAGTACCGCCGCACCGAGATCGTCGGCCCCACTATCTCCAACGAGCTGATCGCCAGCGGCACCATCGCCGTGGTCGTCGCCCTGTTCGGCATTCTCGTCTATGTCTGGTTCCGCTTCGAATGGCAGTTCGCCGTGGCGGCTATCGCCTCCTTGATCCACGACGTGACCGGCACGATCGGGCTCTATTCGCTGTTCCAGCTCGAGTTCAACGTGTCGAGCATCGCCGCGATCCTGACCATCATCGGCTATTCGCTCAACGACAAGGTCGTGATCTTCGACCGGATCCGGGAGAATCTGCGCAAATATAAGCGCATGCCGCTGGTCCAACTGCTGGACCTGTCGATCAACGAGACCCTGGCGCGCGCGGTCTTGACCCATGTCACCACCTTCCTCGCCATGCTGCCGTTCCTGTTCTTCGGCGGCGAGGCGATCTTCGGCTTCGCGCTCGCCATGTGCTGGGGCATCGTGATCGGCGCCTATTCGTCGATCTTCGTGGCCTCGCCGCTCCAGCTCATCCTCGGCGTGCGGCGCGAGGCGTGGAGTGCCGCGCCGGCGCCGGCCAAGGGCAGGGGAGCCGCGGCGGCGCGCATTTGAGCCTGAGCGAGCCGACCTTGCATGCAGCCGGGCGGGATGAAACGGTAAGACGCATCGCGCGCGACGGCGACCCGGACCGCGCCCTCGCCGCGCTATTCGCGCCAGGCGCGGCCCGCGGCGATCTTGTTACGCTGATCGCCTTCAATGTCGAACTCGCCCGCATCGCCGAGCAGACGAGCGAGCCGGATCTCGGCGCCATTCGCCTGCAATGGTGGCGCGATGCCATCGACGAGGGCGCGCAGGGCGCGATCACGGGCCATCCTGTCGCCGATGCCGTCACCGCATTGATGGTGCGGCGCGACCTCTCCGGCGCGCGGCTCGGCGCCATGATCGATGCCCGCGCCTTCGACCTCGCCACCAAGATCATGCCGGACCAGGCGGCGCTCGAGACCTATCTGCAGGACACCGCCGGGGCGCTGTTCGCTTTGAGCGCCGAATGTCTCGGCGCGCAGGGGACGTCGGTGGAACTCGCTGCCGCGCAAGGCGGCTTGGCCTATGGGCTGACCGGACTGATGCGGGCATTGCCGGTGCATGCGGCGCACGGCCGGGTCGATCTGCCGGCCGACATGCTTCGAAGCCAAGGCAGCTCGCCGGAAGAAATATTGGCGGGGAAGGCGAGCGAGGGTGTCAGCGTGGTGCTTGCCGAGCTCAGAAGGAAGGCGCGCGAAGCACTGGAGGAAGCGCGGCAGCACGTGGCCGCTCTCGATCCCGGCGGTCGCGCCGCCTTCCTGCCGCTCGCGCTGGTCGA
>DATICH010000021.1:0-3925 GCA_035456885.1 Methyloceanibacter sp. | reverse complement strand
GAGATCAGCACCAGCCCGCTCGGAGAAATCCCGCCTGTTTTCTGCAAGGCGCGCGTGATGGTCGCGGCGCGGAAGCCTCCATAACTCTCGCCGGCCAGAAACACCGGCGAGGACATGCGGGCCGCGCCGATGAGATAGAGCCGGATGAAGTCGGCAAGCGCATCGGTATCCTGCTCGACGCCCCAGAAATCGCTCTCCGACTTGCCCTCGGCGACCCGGCTATAACCGGTGCCAACGGGATCGACGAACACCAGGTCGGTGAAATCGATCCAGCTCGCGTCGTTGATCGTCAGCCGGGAAGGGGGTCCGAGCAGTTCTCCCTTGGCGTTGACCTCGACGGTTTTGGGACCGATGGCGCCAAGGTGCAGATAGGCGGAAGCGGCTCCCGGGCCGCCATTGAAGACGAAAGTGATGGGACGGCTTGGGTCGTGCGGTTCACGCAGATAGGCGACGAAAAAGATGCTGGCGGTCTCTTTGCCTTGCGCGTCGCGAAGCGGCAAGGTCCCCGTCTTGGCGGAATAGGGAACATCGACACCGCCAAGCTTGATGCTGTGATGTGTGAGCGAGAAGGAGGCGGTCCGGTCGGCGGAAGCCTCGCCTTCACTTGCATCGACATCCGGACTAGGTGCGCCGGCGGTATCCGTCTTCGGTGCTTGAGCGGTGTCGTCCGCCAGCAGGCTTCCTGGCAGAAGTAAGAGGCCGATCAGCGCCCCGACCGCCAATATTCGCCAGAGACGATCGAAGGGCTCGGTCAATTCGTTTCCTCCTGTGGGGATATCCACGCCGCCAGCGGCTTAGGGTGAAAAAGAAGGTAGGAGCGAAGTGGGTCCGAAACCAGTGTTACGGGCTCTGCCGGCTTCCTTCCGCGTCCGAAAGCGTGCCTTCCGGCCGTTGACCACAGCGTGACAATCGCGCCACGTCCGCTGCCGGTTCATTGCGGAACATCATAAAAGGGTAGGCTGCTAAGGGTTTGGCCGCTAATGTAAAGGCTGGCGCAGAGCTGTCAGCCACGCAATGCCGCCCCGAATTCCGGCGTTCCCCGTCTTCGCGTCCTCGCCGGAGCGGCTGTTGCGTCTCGCCTCTAAGGCGGCGGGCTTCCCCGGCGGGGGAGCGGAAGCCTCGCCCGGCAGCGGTCTTCCCCTGGAGGCGCAGTTTCAATGAGTCTTATGTCTTGTGAGGCTCGCCATGGATCCGGGTTTTAGGGGAGCCGCTCCGCATGGTCAGTCCGATGCGTGAGAAACGCGCCTGGCCCCCGCGGGACCGGGATGCGGACGGGGAGACCGTCGCAGCCTTCGAAGCTACCGTCGCCGTGGTCAAGGAGACGGTGGTGAGGTCGGGCGAGGTGCTCGTCTCGGCCAAGGAGGATCTCAGCGACCATAAGCGTTGGCTCAAAGCGCAAACGGCGGCAGTCCAGGCGGACCGCGACCGGCATGAGCGCTGGCTCCAGCGCCAGCACGAGCGCCAGGAGGCGCTCGAACGGCGTGACCGGAAGCGAGCGAAGCGCCGTGCGGCCCGCCAAGCGGCGATGCTGGCGGTCAAGGACGCGACTTCGCGCTGGGTTTTTGCGGTCCGGTCGGCGATCGGATCGGTTATCGGGAAAATTCTGACCGCATTGAACTTTGTGTTCGGTTCGATTGCGGGCGGCATCGCTGGGCTATGGCGCAAGCTCGGCGATGGCGTGCTGTTTGTTGCGAGGAGTGTGCGGCGCGGCGTCCTCTTTGCCGTCGATGCGGCGCGAGCCTTTGCGGCTTCAATAGCGCGGTTACTCAGCTCGAGCGGCACGGCGGCCACCGTCAAGTTCAACGCGGTCGCGCCATCCGCCAACAATTTCCTTTCCGTTGCGTTTGGCGGCGTTGCGGCCCGAACGCGCGAGGTCTCTCGCGCTGCGGGCAAAGGTTTCGCCGCCGTTTTCGCCCGGCTTTCGGACGGCGCAAGTGCCATCACGCAGAAGGCGGGTGAAGCGCTCGAGCCGGCCTGGCGGACGGTTTCGCAGCGTGCCTATGCGCTGACCCCCGCGCTCTGGGACCGGGCGGCCCAGGCCCGCGGTCATGTAGGTGACTTTGCGCAAGCGGGAACGGCGCGCATCCAAGGCTTTTTGCCGGGCGCCAAGGCCACTCCGGTAGAAGGGGAAAACGCGCTATCCTTGCCGGTACGCGTGAGGGGGTTCGAGCTGAGCCAGATGCTCATCATCGCGGGAGTTCTTCTTTTGGTGTTAGGCGGCCTGATGCTCGGCGGCGGCCTGCTCCTGCGCGCGGGCACGCCGTCGTCCTCTACGATCGAAGCGGCCTCGCCGGCGGAGCCCATCGCCTGGCTGTTCGATCACAAGACTTTCCCGCTCGCCGAGCGATCGCTGTTCGCCTACGAGACAACGCCGGCCGGGGTGCGCATTCAGGGCTTCTCGATTGGCGGGGTGAATATGGCAGAGGATCCGATCAGCTCGCTCGAAGCCGTGCTCAAGCCGGATCTGCACAGCGAAGAGCTCAAGCTCGATCTGGTCGTCGAGACGCCGGGAGACATTGCCGGCGGCGAGCCTCCCGCCGAAGCTGACACGGCGGCAGTGCCGCCCGGCACGATCCCATCGCAAGCGCCGTTCAAGCTCGTCTTTCTGTTTTCCGCGCCCGAGGCACCGCAGGACGTGCTCAAGGCGGCCGGCGGGCTGCTGCTCAAGGTCCGCTACGAGATCGCGGGCAAGGAAAAATCCTTCATCCAATATTTGCCGGCGGACCTGCTTGAAGAGCAGCTCGCCGAGATTCAAGCCGAAGCCGCCAAGGGGTCGTAGCGGAACGGCGCGAGCGTGCTGCGCGTTTCTCCCCCATGAGCAAATCGAGAAACTCTACGGATCGCAACGGGCCGAGCCGGCCGGAAGATCCCAATACGCATCGGTTGAAGCGGACCAAACGTCTGCTGAGGCAGGACATGTTGCCCGATGGCGCGGCGATGATAGTCCAAGCCGAGGACGAGCGCGGTAGTGAGACCGAAGCGGCGCTGAAGCGGGCGACGCGCGATCGCAAGCCGGAAGAGCCCGTTTAGCCTGTTTCCGGTCAGAAGCAGTCGACCGTGCGCGTAGCACAGCCCCTAATCGAAAGGCAGGCGTTGAATTGCGTGCAGCAACGCAGGCTACAGCCGGCGATGTCTGCCGTGGGATCGAGGGCCGTGGCGGTGCAAATGCTGCCGCAGGAGCGAAAGTCGTCATTGCAGACACGAACGCTCTGGCTGCCCGGGCCGCAAGGCGATTGTGACGGCCTCAGGGACTGGGTCGGCACGTCGGTCGTCTGCGCTTGCGCGGGCCCCGCGGCAGATGCGAACAGAAGCCCTAGGGCCAGAAACACCGAACTTTTCATATGTGGCCGACCCCCCCTCGGCGCTTCCCGACAGGGCAAGCGTCCCTCCACAGGGCCGCCTGCGTCAAGCGCAACTTCATGGCTGGCCGTGCATCACCAAATCGACAAAATGGCGGGAAAGGGTCACCGCCCCCCAGGGAGGAGCCCTTGCGATTGCACCTCGTCGTCTTGCTGCTACTGCCGCTTGCCGCGTCGCAAGGTTGCGCCACCCAGGACCGCGCCGCGCGCGCCGCCGAGGAAGCGACTCTCGCGGACAGCGATGACGATACCGCCTGCCAGAAGCGGGGCGCCCCCGACAGTGAGGCCTATGAAGCTTGCCGCGCGCAACGCGCTGACGCGCGCGCCCAAGCCGCGGCGGTGCAGGAACAGAAGCGGCGCGATTTTGACCGGACACTCGGCGCCGGCACCGACGCGCAAACCAATTTCTAGGGGCGACGCGCCTTTGGCGGGAAGAAGCGGATGGTGGTGCCGGGTGGAGGATTCGAACCCCCGACCTACTGATTACAAATCAGAAAATCGGCCTTTCCGGCTGTGTCTCCGCGTGACCATCGGGGAGCATGGTTCACCCTGGACAATCTGTTCCC
>DATICH010000020.1:0-8654 GCA_035456885.1 Methyloceanibacter sp. | reverse complement strand
CACCGATGCGTTGCCGCGCGTCTCCTGCCCGCGCACCTGACCCCTGCGGCTGGTCAGGTCGCCGATGATGCCGCCGACATAATCTTCCGGCGTCACCACCTCGACCTTCATGATCGGCTCCAGCAGCTTCGGCCCCGCCTTCAGCGCGCCCTCGCGGAACGCCGCGCGGGAGGCGATCTCGAACGCCATCACGCTCGAATCGACGTCGTGATAGGCGCCGTCGGTGAGCGTCACCTTGACGTCGAGCATGGGAAAACCGGCGAGCACGCCGGACTCGACGACGCTCTGCACGCCCTTGGCAACGCCGGGGATGTATTCCTTCGGCACGTTACCGCCGACCACCTTATTCTCGAACTCGAAGCCTTTGCCCTGCTCGTTCGGCTCGATCGTCATCTTGACACGCGCGAACTGGCCCGAGCCACCGGTCTGCTTCTTGTGGGTGTAGTCGACGTCGGCCCGCTTGGAGACCGTCTCGCGGAACGCCACTTGCGGCGCGCCGACATTGGCCTCGACCTTGAACTCGCGCTTCATGCGATCGACGATGATATCGAGATGTAATTCGCCCATGCCCTTGATGATGGTCTGGCCGGACTCGTGATCGACCGAGACGCGGAACGAGGGATCCTCTTGGGCGAGGCGGTTGAGCGCGACGCCGAGCTTCTCCTGGTCGCCCTTGGTCTTGGGCTCGACCGCGACCTCGATCACGGGCTCCGGAAACTCCATGCGCTCGAGAATGGCGGGCTTGGCCGGATCGCACAGCGTATCGCCGGTGGTCACGTCCTTGAGGCCGGCCAAGGCGACGATATCGCCGGTATAGGCCTCCTTGATGTCCTCGCGGTGATTGGCATGCATCAACAGCATGCGGCCGATGCGCTCCTTCTTGTCCTTCACAGTGTTGAGCAGGGTCGAACCCGACTCGACCTTGCCCGAATAGATGCGGGCGAAAGTCAGCGAGCCGACGAACGGATCATTCATGATCTTAAAGGCGAGCATGGAGAGTGGCGCGTCGTCCCTCGCCTCGCGGGTGATCTCCTCGCCGGTCTTGACGTCGATGCCCTTGACCGGCGGCACGTCGAGCGGCGACGGCAGGTAATCGACCACGGCATCGAGCAGCGGCTGCACGCCCTTGTTCTTGAACGCCGACCCGCACAGAATCGGCACGAATTGCAAGGTTACCGTACCCTTGCGAATCAAGGCCTTGAGCTCGGCCTCGGATGGCTCCTTGCCTTCGAGATAGGCCTCGGTTGCTGCCTCGTCGACCTCGACCGCCTGCTCGACCAGCATCTCGCGATATTGCTTCGCCTGCTCGACCATGTCGGCAGGAATTTCCTCGTCGTGGAAGTTGGCGCCGAGCGACTCGTCGTCCCACACCACCGCCTTCATACGAATCAGATCGACGATGCCCTTGAAGTTCGACTCCACTCCGACCGGGAGCTGGATCACGATCGGCTTGGCTCCGAGCCGCTCCTTGATCATCTTCACCGAAATGAAGAAATCGGCGCCGATCTTGTCCATCTTGTTGACGAAGATCATGCGCGGCACGCCATATTTGTCGGCCTGACGCCACACCGTCTCGGTCTGCGGCTCAACACCCTGGTTGGCGTCGAGCAGCGCTACCGCGCCATCGAGCACCCGCAGCGAGCGCTCCACCTCGATGGTGAAGTCCACGTGGCCCGGCGTATCGATGATGTTGATGCGCTTGCCGTTCCAATAGGCCGTGGTCGCGGCCGAGGTGATGGTGATGCCGCGCTCCTGCTCCTGCTCCATCCAATCCATGGTCGCAGCGCCGTCGTGCACCTCGCCGATCTTATGGCTCTTGCCGGTATAATAGAGGACGCGCTCGGTGGTCGTGGTCTTGCCGGCGTCGATATGCGCCATGATCCCGATATTGCGGTAGTCCTCTAGGGGGGTAGCTCGCGGCATCTTCAGATCCTTGACTTCGTCACCAGCGGTAATGCGAGAAGGCGCGGTTCGCCTCTGCCATCCGATGGGTATCCTCCCGCTTCTTCACCGCTGTCCCGCGGTTGTTGGCGGCATCGAGCAACTCTCCGGAGAGTCGCTCAACCATGGTGTTCTCGTTGCGGTCGCGGGCGGCCGAGATGATCCAGCGGATCGCCAGCGCCTGCCGACGGTCGGTACGCACCTCGACCGGGACCTGATAGGTGGCCCCGCCCACGCGCCGCGATCTCACTTCCAGCGCCGGCATGACGTTGCGCAATGCCTCGTGAAACAGCTCGACCGGATTCTACTTGGCCTTCTTCTCCATCTGGTCGAGCGCGCCGTAGACGATCCGCTCGGCGGCCGACTTCTTGCCCTCCTTCATGATCGAGTTCATGAATTTGGTGAGCACGATGTCCCCGAATTTCGGATCGGGGATCACTTCGCGCTTATCTGCTCTACGCCGCCTCGACATGTCGTCTGGTCCGTTTTCCTAATGCAAAACGACCCAATTACTTGGGTCGTTTGGCTCCATATTTGGAGCGCCGCTGCCGGCGATCGCTAACGCCTTGGGTGTCAAGCACGCCGCGGATGATGTGGTAGCGTACGCCCGGCAGATCTTTGACGCGCCCGCCCCTGATCAAAACCACCGAGTGTTCCTGAAGATTGTGGCCCTCGCCGGGGATATAGCTCGTCACTTCCATCTGATTGGTGAGGCGAACGCGCGCCACCTTGCGGAGCGCCGAGTTGGGCTTCTTCGGGGTCGTGGTGTAGACGCGCGTGCAGACCCCCCGCTTCTGCGGGCAGGCTTGCATCGCCGGCACTTTATTCCGCTTCAACGGCTTCTGCCGCGGCTTGCGGATGAGTTGTTGTATCGTTGGCATGACTGCCTTTTCGTCCAATCCGTTGTGGGCGAAGGCCCACGCCATCCAGAGCCGAAGTGCGGGGCTAACCCCTAGCCTTCGACCTTTCAACACAGAGGACCTTGGAGGGCCCATGCCCCCAAGATCTTGACCCCGATCTGATCCCGGTTAGTCCGGCAGCGTCTAACCCGCGCCCGAAGGCAACCTTCAGTGGGCTACCGCCTGCCGCGAAAGTGCAGCGCGTTGTATCAGGCCGATTCTTGGATCGTCAAGGGTTTGCGCCAAAAATTAGAAGTCAGAAGCCAGAAATCTTAGGCGCATGAGCGCCAGCCCGGATTCCGACTTCCGACCTTCCAATTTCCGACTTCGGCTAGGCCGAGGCGCCCTCCTCCTCGGTCTCTTCATCGCCCTGGCCGATCCGCTCCTGCTCGGCGCGCTGGCGCTCCTCGAGGATCAGGTCGTCGCGATGCGCGGCGATCTTGCTCAAGCGTGCCAGGGTGCCGCCGGTGCCGGCCGGAATGAGCCGCCCGACAATGACATTCTCCTTCAGGCCTTCCAGCGCATCCGCCTTGCCGTTCACCGCAGCGTCGGTGAGCACGCGGGTGGTCTCTTGGAAGGAGGCCGCCGAGATGAAGGAGCGGGTCTGGAGCGAGGCCTTGGTGATGCCGAGCAGCACCGGCTGACCGGTGGCGGGCTTGCCGCCCTCCGCCTCCACCGCCATGTTGGCATCCTCCAGATCGATCCGATCGACCTGCTCGCCCTTGAGGAACTCGGTCGAGCCCGGATCCTCGATCTCGATCTTCTGCAGCATCTGCCTGACGATCACCTCGATATGCTTGTCGTTGATCGTCACGCCTTGCAGCCGGTAGACCTCCTGGATCTCGTTGACCAGATAGTTGGCCAACTCCTCGACGCCCTTGATCGCCAGGATGTCATGCGGCGCCGGATGACCGTCGAGGAGGTATTCGCCCTTCTCGATGCGGTCGCCCTCCTGCACCGCAAGGTGACGGCCCTTGGGGATCAGATACTCGACCGGCTCCTGGTCGTCCTCGGGCACGATGGTGATGCGCCGCTTGTTCTTGTAGTCGCGGCCAAGCTGCACGATGCCAGAGACTTCGGCGATGATGGCGTGATCCTTCGGACGCCGCGCCTCGAACAGCTCGGCGACACGCGGCAAACCGCCGGTGATGTCGCGAGTCTTGGCACTCTCGGTCGGGATACGCGCGAGCACATCGCCCGCCATCACCTGATGACCGGGCTCCACCGAAAGGATCGCGTCGACCGGCAGGAGGTAGCGGGCCTCGCCGCCTCGCGACAGCTTGCCGATCTTGCCCTTCTTGTCCTTGATCACCATCGCCGGACGCAAATCCACGCCGCGCGGCGAAGCGCGCCAATCGATGATCACGCTATTGGTGATGCCGGTCGACTCGTCGCGCCGCTCGGAGACCGACACACCCTCGACCAGATCCTCGAAGTCGACAGCGCCTTCGATTTCCGTCAGCACCGGCCGCGTATAGGGATCCCACTCGGCCAGCCGATCGCCGCGCCGCACCTTTTGCCCGTCCTCCACACGCAGATGCGTGCCGTAGGGCAGCCGATGCACGGCGCGCTCGGTACCGTCCTCGTCGAGAATGACGATCGAGGTGTTGCGGCCCATCACCATGGTCCGGCCCTGCGAGTCCTTCACCACATTGCGCTGCTTGATCTTCACCGTGCCGTCGAAATTCGACTCCAGCGAAGACTGGTCCACCACCTTGGCCGACGCCACGCCGCCGAGATGGAACGTGCGCATGGTGAGCTGGGTGCCGGGCTCGCCGATCGACTGCGCGGCGATGACACCCACCGCCTCGCCGAGATTGACGGGTGTGCCGCGGGCAAGATCGCGTCCGTAGCACTTGGCGCAGATGCCGTTGCGGGTTTCGCAGGTCAGCGCCGAGCGGATGCGCACTTCCTGCACGCGACCCTGCTCCAGAGCCTCGACCTGCTCCTCCTCGATCAATTCGCCGGCCTTGATGATCACCTTGCCGGTGGATGGATTCTTGACGTTCTCCGCCGCGGTGCGACCGAGCACGCGCTGCCCGAGCGACACCGTCACCTCGCCCGCCTCGAGAATGGCGCGCGCGGTGATGCCTTCGCTCGTGCCGCAATCGTCCTCGGTGACGATGCAATCCTGCGCCACGTCGACCAGACGCCGCGTCAGATAGCCGGAGTTGGCGGTCTTCAGCGCCGTGTCGGCCAAGCCCTTGCGGGCGCCGTGGGTCGAGTTGAAGTACTCGAGCACCGACAGCCCCTCCTTGAAGTTGGAGATGATCGGCGTCTCGATGATCTCGCCGGACGGCTTGGTCATCAGGCCGCGCATGCCGGCCAGCTGCTTCATCTGGGCCGGCGAGCCGCGCGCGCCGGAGTGCGACATCATATAAATCGAGTTGATGGGCTTCTCGCGACCGCTCTTGGAATCGCGCTCAACCGCGGAGATGCGCTTCATCATCTCCTTGGCCACCTGCTCGGTGCACTCGGTCCAGGTGTCGACCACCTTGTTGTATTTCTCACCGCGGGTGATCAGCCCGTCATTATATTGCTGCTCGTATTCGCGCACGAGATCGGACGTCTTCTGCACGATTTCGTCCTTGCTCTCCGGAATCACCATGTCGTCCTTGCCGAACGAGATGCCGGCGCGGCAGGCATAGGAGAAACCGAGCCCCATGATCTTGTCGCAGAAGATGACCGTCTCCTTCTGACCGCAGTGGCGATAAACCACGTCGATCATGTTGGAGATGTCCTTCTTGGTGAGCAGCCGGTTGACGAGGTCGTAGCCCACCATCGGATTCTTCGGCAGAAGCTCGCCGAGCAGCATGCGGCCGGGCGTCGTCTCGTAGATCTGCGACACCGGCTTGCCTTTTTCGTCGACCGTGGCGAAGCGACCCTTGATCTTGGCATGCAAGGTCACCGCCTTGGCGTCGAGCGCGTGATGGATCTCGGCCACGTTGCCGAACAACATGCCCTCGCCCGGCTCGCCATCCATGGCGAGCGAGAGATAATAGAGGCCGAGCACGATATCTTGCGATGGCACGATGATCGGCGAGCCGTTGGCCGGGTGCAGGATGTTGTTGGTAGACATCATCAGCACGCGCGCCTCAAGCTGCGCCTCGAGCGAGAGCGGCACGTGCACCGCCATCTGGTCGCCGTCGAAATCGGCGTTGAAGGCGGCGCAGACGAGCGGATGCAACTGGATCGCCTTGCCCTCGATCAGCACAGGCTCGAAAGCCTGAATGCCGAGGCGGTGCAAGGTCGGCGCGCGGTTGAGCAGCACCGGGTGCTCGCGGATCACCTCGTCGAGGATGTCCCAGACCTCCGGCTTCTCCTTCTCAACCAGCTTCTTCGCCTGCTTCACCGTGGCGGCGTGGCCCTTAGCGTCGAGCCGCGCATAGATGAACGGCTTGAACAGCTCGAGCGCCATCTTCTTCGGCAGGCCGCATTGATGCAGCTTGAGCTCCGGACCGACCACGATCACCGAGCGGCCCGAATAGTCGACGCGCTTGCCGAGCAGATTCTGGCGGAAGCGGCCCTGCTTGCCTTTCAGCATGTCGGCGAGCGACTTCAGCGGCCGCTTGTTGGCACCGGTGATGACCCGGCCGCGGCGGCCGTTGTCGAACAGCGCGTCCACCGCCTCCTGCAGCATGCGCTTCTCGTTGCGGATAATGATGTCCGGCGCGCGCAGCTCCATCAGCCGCTTCAGACGATTGTTGCGGTTGATCACCCGGCGATAGAGATCGTTCAGGTCGGAGGTGGCGAAGCGACCGCCGTCGAGCGGCACCAGCGGGCGAAGCTCCGGCGGAATCACCGGCACCACGGTCAAGATCATCCACTCCGGCTTGTTGCCGGACTGGATGAATGCCTCGACCACCTTGAGCCGCTTGGCGAGCTTCTTTGGCTTCAGCTCGGAGGTCGACTCGGCGATCTCCACCCTGAGATCGGCGGCGATCTTCTCCAGATCGAGGCCCTTGAGCAGCTCGCGGATGGCTTCGGCGCCGATCGCCGCGGTGAACGAATCCTCGCCGAACTCCTCCTGCGCCTTGAGGTAATCCTCCTCGGACAGGAGCTGGAGCGGCTTCAGCGAGGTGAGCCCCGGCTCGAGCACGATGTAGTTCTCGAAATAGAGCACCCGCTCGAGATCCTTGAGCGTCATGTCGAGCAGCAGCCCGATGCGCGACGGCAAGGACTTCAGGAACCAGATATGCGCCACGGGCGCCGCCAGCTCGATATGGCCCATGCGCTCGCGCCGGACCTTGGCGAGCGTCACCTCGACGCCGCACTTCTCGCAGATCACGCCCTTGTACTTCATGCGCTTGTACTTGCCGCACAAGCACTCATAGTCCTTCACCGGACCGAAGATGCGCGCGCAGAACAGCCCGTCCCGCTCCGGCTTGAAGGTGCGGTAATTGATCGTCTCCGGCTTCTTGATCTCCCCATAGGACCAAGACAGGATCTTCTCCGGGCTCGCAATGCCGATGCGAATCTGGTCGAAGTTTTGCTGTTGGACCTGTGGACTGAAGAGATTGGCGATTTCTTGGTTCATTCGCTTGTCTCCCAACGGGCGCGCCCGGCGCCCTTCGGTTGATCGCATTCGCTATTTGGTTCGGCCGAACGGGCCGCTGCTTATTCCGCCGCCGGCCGCGGCAATCTTGCCCGGGCCGGCTGTTCCTCCGGCTTCGGCTGCACCAGCTCGACATTGAGCCCGAGCGCCCGCATTTCCTTGACGAGCACGTTGAACGACTCGGGGATGCCGGCCTCGAAGGTGTCGTCGCCGCGGACGATCGCTTCGTAGACCTTGGTGCGGCCGGCCACATCGTCGGACTTGACGGTGAGCATCTCCTGCAAGGTGTAGGCCGCGCCGTAGGCTTCGAGCGCCCACACCTCCATCTCGCCGAAACGCTGGCCGCCGAACTGCGCCTTGCCGCCCAGCGGCTGCTGCGTGACCAGGCTGTAAGGGCCGATCGAGCGGGCGTGGATCTTGTCGTCCACCAGATGGTGCAGCTTCAGCATATAGATGTAGCCCACCGTGACCTTGCGCTCGAACTCCTCGCCGGTGCGCCCGTCATAGAGCGTCACTTGGCCCGAGGAATCGAGGCCCGCGGCCTCCAGCATCGCCGTCACGTCACGCTCATGGGCGCCGTCGAACACCGGCGTCGCCACCGGCACACCGACCTTCAGGCTCTCGCTCGCCTCGATCAGCTGATCCTCCTTCAGCGCCGCCACCGCCTTGTCGTCGTCGTAGATCGACTTCAGCATGTCCTTGAGCGGCTTGACCTTGTGGCTCTGATGGTAGGCGTCGATCGCCTCGCCGATCTTGCGGCCCAGCCCCCGGCAGGCCCACCCAAGGTGAGTCTCCAGGATCTGGCCCACATTCATGCGCGAAGGCACGCCAAGCGGATTCAGCACGATATCGATGGTGCCGCCGTCCTCGAGATAAGGCATGTCTTCGATCGGCACGATCTGGCTGATCACGCCCTTATTGCCGTGACGGCCGGCCATCTTGTCGCCCGGCTGGATCTTCCGCTTCACCGCGACGAACACCTTGACCATCTTCATCACGCCGGGCGGCAGCTCGTCGCCGCGCTGCAGCTTGTCGACCTTGTCGACGAAGCGCTGCTCGAGGCGCTTCTTGGCCTCTTCATATTGACGGCGGATCGCCTCGACCTCGGCCATCGCCTTTTCGTTTTTCAGCGCAATCTCCCACCAATGGCTGCGCGCGACGTCGTCGAGCAGCGCCTGGGTGATCTTGGCGTCCTTCTTGATGCCCTTCGGGCCCTTGGCCACCACCTTGTGCATCAAAGTGTCCTTGAGGCGGCCATA
>DATICH010000019.1:0-38632 GCA_035456885.1 Methyloceanibacter sp. | reverse complement strand
CCTCGACCGCCCGGCCGAGCCGGTCCTCGAAGGCGTCCTTTCCGGCGTGGCTCATCGTTCCCCCAGCTCGTTCAGCCCTGCATAAGCCAATTTGAGGCCATTGCCGACTCGAAGGCGCTGCTATAACCACCGGCCATGAACGACGAGGCACAGGAACCGGCCAAGCACGCCCTCGACCCGGCGCATGACGCAGGCGAGGAGCGCGTGCTGATCGTCGATTTCGGCGCCCAATACACGCAGTTGATCGCCCGGCGGGTGCGGGAAGCGGGCGTCTATTCGGAAATCGTGCCCTTCGACCAGGCTGAAGCCGCGCTCGGCCCCGTGCTGCCCAAGGCGATCATCCTCTCCGGCGGCCCGGCCAGCGTCACCGAGGAGGGCACGCCGCAAGTGCCGCCCGCGGTCTTCACTGCCGGCGTGCCGGTGCTCGGCATCTGCTACGGCGAGCAGGCGATGGTCGATCATTTCGGCGGCCAGGTCGAAGGCGGGCACGCGCGCGAGTTCGGCCGCGCCGAGCTGCAGATCATCGACGACACGCCGCTGTTCGAAGGTGTGTTTCAGGTCGGCGAGAAGGCACCGGTGTGGATGAGCCATGGCGACCGGGTGACGCGACTGCCGCCCGGCTTCCGCGCCGTCGGCATCTCGACCGGCGCGCCGTTCGCGGCGATCGCCGACGATTCGCGGAGGCTCTACGGCGTGCAGTTCCACCCCGAAGTGATGCACACGCCGAAAGGCGCGGCGCTGATCGGCAATTTCGTGCGCGAGATCGCCGGCTGCGCCGGCGACTGGAGCATGGCGCATTTCCGCGAGAGCGAGGTGGCGCGCATCCGCGAGCAGGTGGGCGACGGGCTGGTGATCTGCGGGCTGTCCGGCGGCGTAGACTCAGCCGTGGCGGCGCTCTTGATCCACGAAGCGGTCGGCGATCAGCTCACCTGCATCTTCGTCGATCACGGGCTGCTGCGCCAAGACGAGGCGCAAGAAGTCGTCGAGCTGTTCCGAGGGGCTTACAACATCCCGCTGGTCGCGGTCGATGCGTCGGCGCGCTTCCTCGATGCGCTCGCGGGCGTCACCGATCCGGAGGTGAAGCGCAAGATGATCGGCAAGCTGTTCGTCGACGTGTTCGAGGCGGAAGCCGACAAGCTCGGCGAGGTCGAGTTCCTGGCGCAAGGTACGCTCTATCCCGACGTGATCGAGAGCGTGTCGGCGACCGGCGGACCGTCCGCCACCATCAAATCGCATCACAATGTCGGCGGCCTGCCGGAGCGCATGCGGCTCAAGCTGATCGAGCCGTTGCGCGAATTGTTCAAGGACGAGGTGCGGGCGCTCGGCGGCGAGCTCGGCCTGCCGGACGCTTTCGTCAACCGCCATCCGTTTCCCGGACCCGGCCTCGCCATCCGCGTGCCGGGCGAGGTGACCGAGGAGAAGCTCGCCATTTTGCGGAAAGCGGACGCGATCTATCTCGACGAGATCAGAAAGGCTGGGCTCTACGACACGATCTGGCAGGCTTTCGCCGTGCTGCTCCCGGTGCGCACGGTCGGTGTGATGGGCGACGCGCGCACCTACGATTATGTCTGCGCGCTGCGCGCCGTGACCTCGACCGACGGCATGACCGCCGACTATTACGACTTCTCGCACGATTTTCTCGGCCGCGTGGCGCGGCGCATCATCAACGAGGTGCGCGGCATCAACCGCGTGGTCTACGACATCACCTCCAAGCCCCCCGGCACCATCGAGTGGGAGTAGGCGAGATGCGAAAGGTCAGGTTTTGACCTAAAGCGGACATTTCCTTCGCCTCAGTTAAGCAGCTATACCAGCATTATGCCGCGAGCCCGCAAGACGAAGTGGGAGATGGAGATGAGCAAAAGGTGCGGCGCCTCGACTGTTTCGAGTCTCAGCTGCGGTGAGGTCTGAGCCATGCTGCAGGCCTGGCTGTCTATTGGTTACATCGTCCTGCTCGCGATTCTCCTGCTCGCTTTGATGTTGTGGCGCAGGGGGAATCCCGTTCTGGCCATCGCTGCACTCGTAGTGGGTATCCCCCTCTGGTTTGGTTGGGAGTACGCACGTCCAGCATGGACAACCGGCGTCATCACAGGAACGGAAGTGCGACGTAGCGATCCGGATGCCGCCGGCAATACGACGGACATAGAATACATCTACATGCGGAACGCGTCCGATAGAGGTCTGGAGCTGACCAACGACGATTCCTGGTGGTGGTTGAAGCGCAACAGCGAGCGTGTGTTCAACGACGCCAAGACCGCGCAGTCTCGCAATACGGAAATGACCGTCATGTGGAATCGGTGGCGCTCCACGCTTTTCAGTTGGTACCCGAACGCGATCGCCATCGGCCCATCCGGCTCCTGGCCATGGTGGTCGTTGCGAACCATTACCTTCTACGGCCTCTCCGTCGTCCTCTGGCTCAGTTATTTCTACGCCTTCTATAGGTTGGGCCGATCGAGTGCGCGCGCGTGATCGCGACCGAGATCGGTCGCTTCGTATGTCATTCACCGGTTGCATCAGCGTCGCGAAGTATTTTTTGTTGGCGCATCGCCACGAGGCGCCAGGGGCTCGGAGTAGGAGACAATCGTGTTCTCGCTTGGCATATTCGCCGAAGCGGGAGACCATAGGCGGATGTTCGATTTCACAGACAAAGTCGTGCTGATTACCGGGGCCGCGCAGGGGTTCGGCCGCGTCCTGGCTCTCGCCTTCGCCGAACGCGGCGCGAAACTCGCCCTGTGCGACATCAACGACCAGGGCGGCGAGGAGACGCTCGCCCAGGTCACGGCGCACGGGGCGGACGGCTTCTATCAGCATGCCGACATCTCGCAAGAACCCGACGTGGAGGGTTTGGTGGCGGCGACCGTCGCGCGCTTCGGACGGCTCGACGTCGCCATCAACAACGCGTCCAAGGAAATCTCCGGCCCGACGCTGGACCTGCCGTCGGACGATTTCGGCACGGTGATCGACACCAATCTGAAGGGCACTTATTACGGCATGAAGCATCAGGTCGCGCAGATGCGAAAGAACGGCGGCGGGGCGATCGTCAACCAGGCCTCGGTCACCAGCAGCATCACCGGCGTGCCCGATAACGGCCTTTACGCCGCGACCAAGGGCGGCATCATCGGGCTGACCAAGTCCGCCGCGCTCCAGGTGGCGGCCGAGAACATCTCGATCAACGCGATAGCGTCCTGCGCCTTCGACATCCCCGACGACATGTTCTTGCGCTGGATTGACGATCACCATGTGAGCCGGAGGGACGCCGAAGGCTGGCTGCCGGTCAAGCGCCTCGGGAAGCCCGAGGAAATCGCCGCCGCCACGCTTTATCTTGCCTCCGACGAGGCACGCTTCGTGGTCGGCGCGGTGTTGACCATCGATGGCGGATTCACCGCGCAATAGGCACGGCGAACGCTCCGGGCGCGATCGATGCCCGCAAATGAAACGCCACCAAAGTGCCCCGCGCTGGAGATATCGTCTATTATCAAGCCAAGAAGGATTCGGCTGATCTGAGGGGTTTCCGCCCCGCCTTGACTGAGCTGGGCCGGGGCAATATCGCCAGTTGAAAATATTTCGACGGGAGGATTGATCCGTTGCAGTCAAGATCGCTGCTTCTGGCCATCGTCAGCCTCGTCATCATCGCCGCCGGCTTGCCGGGGTCGCCTCGATCCTTGGCGACGGAGCTGCCATGGCTCGTTCCGGCGTGGCTACAGGCCCATGTCGGTGAGGGCGACGGCCAAATCGCGCCGGTGGTGTTGCAACGGGCGCGGGCGCTTTACCTGCAAAAGGTGAGCGAAGGCGTGGTGAAGAATCCCTGCTACTTCGCCATGGACGCGACGCGGCCCGCCGGGTTGGGTCGTCGCTTCTACATTATCTGCGAAGCCGACCGGAGTTTCCGCGCGGTTTCGTCTGGGCACGGCAACGGCCGCAATTTGAAAGGAATCGCGAATTTCGCCAACGGAATTCGCTGCGCGAAGAACTTCAGCAATGCGCTGGATTCCAAGCTGACCACCGGCGGCCCCTATGTGACGGCCGAAACGAGAACGTCGTTCAAAGGCTATTATCGCGTCTCGGCGGGAAAAAACGAGATGTTGATACGTTCGTTCCTGCAGTTCGAAGGCGAAGGCGACACCGCAAACGCCAGAGAGCGCGCCATCGGCGGCCATCCGGCCGTCGTGCTGAAGGTGCAGTGTCGCCGAAAGGACCCGGACAGCGCCTATGCGGACGAAGACGGCTACGTTCCATTTGGGAAGCTGGTGAATTACAGCGGCGGCCGCAGCAACGGCTGCACCACTTGGACGCCATCGGATTCCGAGAGAATCTTCGCGATGGCGCAGGACCGGCCGACCACGCTCTACATCTATCCGGAATCGAGCGACATCGACGCCGTCGCGCAGGCGGTGAAGGCCGGCAAGTCGCCAGCGCGCGCGGGACTCTATTGGAACGCCTCCTGCCTGAAGGAAATCCGCTTGCCGAAATTCTGGCCGAAGGAAACGCTCGAGCCGATCCTCGTTGAATATTTTAAGAAGGATCGTCCGTCGCCGCCGCCGCGGCCGCTACCGATTTGCAAGTGACAGTGAAATCCGGGTTTCTTCCTTGCCGCAGGCCGCGCCCGGCCCATCACAATTTCACCGCGGAGCTGGCGATAATTGCCGGCTACGGGAACGGGACGGGTAGCGGATGCGCCTGAGGGGTAATCGAGCCGTCTTCCTCGCCGCGCTGCTTGCTGCCGGGTCGCTGGCGCAGGCCGGGGGCTCGGCGGCGGTGGGCGCTGCCGGTCAGGAGATTCGGGCGACCTACCGCGTCAGCCTTTCGGCGTTCACCTTGGGGGAGCTGAAGGTCGCGGCAAGCCTCAACGGCTCCGCCTATGACATGCAGGCCGATGGCCGGTTCTCGCTGATCACCGGCATGCTTTACAGCGCCTCGGGCAGCACGACGAGCGCGGGCAATTGGTCGAAGGCGGGTCCCCGGCCGGCGAAGTTCACGCTCCGCTTCGAGGACGGCAAGAAGAAGGAGAGGCGCGAGCTCCGCTTCACCAGGGGTTCGGTCGCCGACGTGACCATCGTGCCGCGCAAGAAAAAGAATGCGCGCACCCGCGTGCCGGTGACCAAGGACCAGCTCAGAAACGTGCTCGATCCATTCACCGCGGCGTTCTTGTCGGTGTGGTCGGAGGCGCCGTCCGGCGATCTAAAGGTCTGTGAGCGCACGCTGCCGGTGTTCGACGGCCAGCAGCGCTTCGATATCGTGCTGAAGCCGAAGCGCGTGGAGAGTGCCGGCAAGGGCGTGGACGGTCTTTCCGGCCCCGTAGCGGTGTGCCAGGTGAAATATGTGCCGATCGGTGGTTATCGGCCGAACAACAAGGGCGTCAAATTCGTGAGCGAGAACGAGGACATCGAGGTCTGGCTGGTCTCGCCGCCGGGGAGCGCGGTCCATCTTCCCTATAAGATCGTCATGCCGACGGCTTGGGGAACGGGATCGGTCACGCTCACCGAATTCGCCATCGGCACTTCCGGCGCGCGGCGCGGCGACTAGGCGAAGGTGAGCGCCATCACCGCGAGCATCAGCGCGGCCATGGCCGCGGGGATGAACCAGCTGTAATGCGGCAGCGCCAAGCGCGGCTCGCTCGGCGCGGCGGTCGGCGCGGCATTTTTTTCATGCCACCTTGGGCCCGGACCTCGCATATAGTGCAGCTCAGGACGATAGGCTCTCGACCGGTTCGCTTCGAACATCGCTCCCTCGAACGCGTAGCAAACACCCGTAGAATTTGAGTATCGCGAGGAATTTGTCGGCAATGGGAGTGTGACGAGGGCCGGATCGGGGCATTGTTGAGGCAAGGTGCTGCGTGATGGCTCAGATGCGGGCTCCCGAAGCTTTGCGAATATTGGAGGCCAAGCTGGCCGCCATCGAGCAGGAGCATCAGACCGAGCTTGAAGAGAGCGAAGGTCTTCGCGGGCCGATCGATGCGAGGGCCGAGGCGCGGGCGCTGACCGCGGTGCTGGACTTCCTGGAAAATTGCAAAATTAAACCGGGCGCTTCGCTGCTCCGCCTGTTCCGCCGCTATGTGCAGGCGGGCGGGGGCAAGGCGTCGGCTCCCGCCGAGCGGCGCGTACCGCATTCTCGCGCCAGCTGAGGGTCAAACCTTCCAACTACAACAATGACGGATAGGCCTCGGCGCAAGACTCCAAGCCGGGCCGGAGCGCCAGATTCACTTGGCGAGACTTGCCTCGATCTGGCTGACGTCGAGAGGAGGCCCGGAGGCAAACCACAAGGTGACGGTCAGAGCGAGGAAAACGATAAGGAATGCCATGAAGAGTTCTCGGATCATTTCGCCAAACCTCCCTCGGCATGATTATTATGCCCGGCTCGCGACTCCCCCCGCCACGGCTATTATTGGCCTTAGAAACCCGGCCGTGCCGATGCGGTTCCCTCGGCGAAGACGAATGCCAACGCAGGCGGGGCAGTTGACGGCGTGGGCGCCGGTAAGCTTTGCTGATCGCTGGGGAAAGGGGGCATCAAATGGACAGCGAGCAATGTCCGCGGGGTGACCGACTGAGGCCGGAAACCGGGCAAGCAGCATGACGCTGCTCATCCTCGGCATCGTCGTCTTTCTCGGCGTGCATCTCCTGCCGACGCTAGGAAATGTGCGGGCGAACCTCGTGGCGCGGCTGGGCGAGAATGGCTACAGGGCGCTGTTTTCGCTCGCCTCGATCGCGGGCTTCGTGCTGCTGGTCTGGGGCTTCGCCAAGGCGCCGGTGATTCAGATCTGGTCGCCGCCCGGCTGGACGCGATGGATGGCGATCGCGCTGATGCTGCCCGCCTTCATTTTCTTGGTCGCGGCCTACATTCCAGGCGAGATCAAGGCCAAGCTCAAACATCCGTTCCTGATCGCCATCAAGACCTGGGCGCTGGCGCATCTCATCGCCAATGGCGACCTCGCCTCGATCATCCTGTTCGGCTCCTTCCTGGCTTACGCCGTCTATGACCGCATCACCCTCAAGCGGCGGCAGCCGACAAGCCTGATCGAGACGCCAGGTCCGGGATCGCGGCGCAATGATCTGATTGCCGTGCTGCTCGGAACCGCGCTTTACCTTGCCTTCTTGATCTGGCTGCACCCGCTCTTGATCGGCCGCCCGGTCATGCCGCATTGAAAATCGGCGTTTCCGGCCCATTTTTTGCACTGCAAAACCTCTTATATTTCTGTCATAAAACGGGCGTTCGGCCCAGGCCAAGGGAGTCGCGAAGAGTGTCGCAGCCATCCGCCATCAAGCGGGTCACCGCGCCGGAGATTAGACAGCGCAAGGGGGGCGCGCCGATCGTCGCGCTTACCGCCTATCATGCGCATACCGCGCGCATCATCGACCCGCATGTGGACATGTTGCTGGTTGGCGACTCGCTCGGCATGGTGATGCACGGCTACGAGACCACCGTGCCGGTGCCGCTCGAATTGATGATCATGCATGCGCAGGCCGTGGTGCGCGGCTCAACCCGGGCGCTGGTCGTGGTCGACATGCCGTTCGGCTCTTACGAGGAAAGTCCCTCGGTTGCCTTCCGCAACGCCGCGCGCGTCTTGAAGGAGACCGGTTGCGGCGCGATCAAGATCGAAGGCGGCGTGCAGATGGCCGATACGATCCGCTATCTCTCCGAACGCGGCATTCCGGTGATGAGCCATATCGGCATGACGCCGCAAGCCATCAACACGATCGGCTCGTTCTCGCCGCGCGGCCGGGTCCGCTCCGAGTGGGCGGCGTTCGAGGCCGATGCGTGCGCGGTTGCCGAGGCCGGTGCGTTTGCCGTGGTGATCGAGGCGCTCGCCGAGCTGCTGGCGGCACGCATCACCAAGCAGATCGATATTCCGACCATCGGCATCGGCGCGTCGGCCGAATGTGACGGCCAGATCCTGGTGCTCGAGGACATGCTGGGCTTGAGCCCGCGCGTGCCGAAATTTGTCAAGGAATACGCGCAGATCGGCGCCGGCATCGAGGCTGCGGTCAAGGCCTTCGCCAGCGACGTCCGCAATCGCGCCTTCCCGTCCGCCGAATATACCTATCCGATGTTCGAGGACGAGACAGAAGTCACGAAAAAGACCAAAATGACAGGCAGTTAGCGCGACTTGGGCCTGTTTGTCTTGCGCGCGCAAGACGCCTTCACTATACGGCGGGCAGGGAAGGAACGGCATAAGGTCCGGCGACGACCCGCGGCCGTTTTCGTCGTAACCGCAAAGTCAAAAGAGTCCGCGCCCAATGTCCGATAGTGATTCCTTTCTTCGCGAGGTGAACGAAGCGGTCCGCCAAGATCGCTACAAGCAGCTGTGGGATCGTTACGGCGTCTACGTGTTGGGCGTCGCCGCGCTCATCGTCGTCGGCGTCGCCGGCCACCGGGCCTGGAGCTATTGGCAGGAGCGGCAAGCCGCCGAGGCCGGGGCAAAATATACCGCGGCCTTGAGCATGGAGGCAGGCCCCGACGCCGCGCAGGCGCGCGAGATGCTGACGGCCCTGGCGGAGCAGGGGCCGCACGGATACCGGGTGCTGGCGCGCTTCCAGCTCGCTGCGGCGGAGGCGAAGGCCGGCGAGGTCGACAAGGCGGTCGCATCCTACGACGCTCTGGCCAAAGATCCGGGCGTCGATCCGATCCTGCAAGGCAATGCCGCGATTCAGTCCGCAGCACTCCGTCTCGACAAGGCGGATTATGCCGAGATGGAGCAACGTCTGAAGGGTCTCATCGACTCGAACAGCCCCTGGCGATTTTCCGCGCGCGAGCTGCTCGGTCTATCGGCTTATCGGCTGAACGACATGCGTGAGGCCGAGAGACAATTCAGCACGCTGATCGGCGATCAAGGGACGCCGCCGAATCTGCGGGAGCGCGCCGACATGATGCTTGCGTTGATCGTGGGGACGCCGAAGCCGTCGAGCACCACCACGAATTAGCGCGTGAAGCTTGAGGGTCACTCGAAGTTGCGCCCGGGTCGCAGACGGGGAATCGGTATTGGGCTCCTCGGCATGGCGCTCACCGCAGCCATTGCCGCCAGCCTTGTCGGCTGCGGCGGTGGGAGCGGTCTGAGCGAAATCAGCCGAAAGCTCGAAAATCCGTTCCGTGAAAAAGAGAAGCCTCTTCCGGGCGAGCGCATCGCCGTCATCACCGATCCGACCTTGGCCGACGCCAATCCGGGCGAGGTGAGACCGGTCAATCTTCCGCCGGCGCAGGCCAATGCGTCTTGGTCGCAACCGGGCGGCACGCCGTCCAACAATCTCGGCCACCTCTCGCTCAACGGCGATTTGCGGAAGATCTGGTCGGCCGACGCCGGAAGCGGGTCGTCGTCGAGCGGGCGCTTGAGCGCGGTGCCGCTGGTGGCCGACGGAAAGGTGTTTACTCTGGATGCGGCCGGCAGGTTGTCGGCGTTTTCCGCGGCGAGCGGCGGCAAGCTCTGGTCGGTGAGTCTGACCCCCGACGAGGAGAAGAGCAGGGAAGGCTTCGGCGGGGGTCTCGCGCTTGACGGCGGCCGCCTCTATGCGGCGACTGGATACGGCACGGTGGTTTGCCTCGACCCCAATAACGGTGCCGTCGCCTGGACGAAGAAGGTGGGCAAGCCGATCCGCAGTTCTCCAACGGCCCATGCCGGCAAGATCTTCTTCGTCTCGACCGACAACATCCTCTATGCGCTCAGCGCCAGCGATGGCGAACAACTGTGGACGGCGCGAGGACTGCCCCTCCCGGCGACCTTGCTGAGCAATGTCAGTCCCGCGGTCGGCAGCAGCCTCGTGGTGGCTCCGTTCCCGGCGGGAGACATCGTCGGCTTCGACCTCGGTAGCGGCAAGGCAACCTGGCAAGACTCCCTGTCGCGATCGAGCGAGACGACCGCGGCGGGCATTCTCATCGATCCGGCGCGGCCGGTGATCGATCGCGGCGTAGTGTTCGCGGTCAGCCATGGCGGCAAGATGATCGCTACGTCGGAATCGGCGGGGGCCAGGCTGTGGACGCGCAATCTGGGCAGCACGCAGATGCCGTGGATCGCCGGAGACACGGTCTTTGTCGTGGACCTCGCCGGCAAGCTTGTCGCGCTTGGGCGCGAGGACGGCAAGGTGCGCTGGGTCGCCGAGCTGCCTGCCGGCAACCGGTGGAACGGCCCGGTATTGGCCGGGGGGAAGCTCTGGCTGGTGTCCACCAAGGGCCTGCTGATCGGGGCCGATGCGAGGACGGGGCAGCTGGTAAGCCAGGTCGATCTCGGCACGTCGGTCTTCATCACGCCGGTTGTCGCCGGCGGCCGCATGTATATCTTGGCGGACAACGCGCAACTGATCGCTCTCAACTGAGGCCCTAGGCCGGGGGAGAGAGCTTCGCAAGTTTGCGGCGAGTAGCAGGCGCCCGGGTTCCACGTCTTAAGGTCCAATGTCCTTCACCGTCGCTATCGTCGGACGGCCGAATGTGGGTAAGTCCACCCTGTTCAACCGGCTGGCTGGAAAGCGCCTGGCCCTGGTCGACGATCAGCCGGGACTGACGCGCGACCGCCGCGAGGCGGAAGCCGAACTGGGCACTTGCGCCGTTACCTTAATCGATACCGCGGGGCTGGAGCCGGGCGATTCCGGTCTCACCTCGCGCATGCGGCGGCAGACCGAAGCGGCCATCGCCCAGGCCGACCTCGTGCTGTTTTTGATCGATGCCCGCGACGGCGTGGTGGCGGCGGACGAGATCTTCGCCGATCTGGTACGCGGCTCCGGCAAGAAGGTGATCCTCGCCGCCAATAAATGCGAGGGCCGTGCTGCGGAGCCGGGACTTTACGAGGCCTATGCGCTCGGTCTCGGCGAGCCGTTGCCGATTTCGGCCGAGCACGATCTCGGCATCGGCGATCTTGCCGAGACGATCGAGCAGGCTTACCGGGCCCAGCATGAACCGGTAGCTCCAGAAGCGGAAACCGTCACGGCGGAGCGCCCGCATCCGCTGCGCATCGCCATCGTCGGCAGGCCGAATGTCGGCAAGTCGACCTTGGTCAATGCGCTGCTTGGCGAGGAGCGCATGATTACCGGGCCTGAGTCCGGCATCACCCGCGATGCGGTCGCCTCGAGCCTGCAATGGGAAGGCCGTCCCTTGCTGCTGTTCGACACGGCGGGGCTTAGGCGCAAGATGCGGGTCGAGGCGAGCGCCGAGAAGCTTTCCGTCGGCGACGCGTTGAAAGCCATCCGCTTCGCCGAAGTCGCGGTGCTCATCCTCGATGCGGAGCATCCGTTCGAGAAGCAGGATTTGCAGATCGCTTCGCTGATCGCCGAGGAGGGCCGCGCGCTGGTCATCGCCGTCAACAAATGGGATCTGGTGCGCGACGGCGAGAAGCGCCTCGCCCAGTTGCGCGAGACCTGCCAGCGGTTATTGCCGCAAGTCAGGGGCGTGGCGCTGGTGCCGGTCTCGGCAAAGACCGGGCGGGGGCTTGACCGGCTGATGCAGGCGATCCTCGCCGCCGACGCGGGTTGGAACCGGCGGCTGCCGACGCATGCGCTGAATCGGTGGCTGCAAGCAGCCGTCGAGGCACATCCGCCGCCCGCGGTGTCGGGGCGGCGCCTCAAGCTGAGATATATTACCCAGGCCAATGCGCGGCCGCCGACCTTCGTCTTGTTCTGTTCGCGGCCGAAGGCGTTGCCGGATTCCTATGCGCGCTATCTGGTGAACGCTTTGCGCGAGAGCTTCGATATGCCGGGCGTGCCGATCAGGCTCAATCTGCGCAAGGGCGACAACCCGTTTGCATGAGGTAAGCGATGGGAGAGGAAAGCGTCACGGAGGTCTTCTTTTATCATTTGGAGCGGCAGACGCTCGAAGACACGCTGCCGAAGCTGTTGGAGCGCTCGCTCGAGCGCGGCTGGCGTGCGGCGGTGCAGGCCGCGAGCGAGGAGCGGGTCGAGGCGCTGAACACGACATTATGGACCTATCGCGAGGAGAGTTTCCTGCCGCATGGCACGGCACGCGACGGACGCGCGGCGGAGCAGCCGATCTATCTCACGGCGGGCGACGATAACCCTAACGGCGCGCAGATCCGCTTCCTGGTCGACGGTGCGACCCTTGCCGACAATTCATCCTATGTGCGGGTCGCCTATCTGTTCGACGGTCGTGACGAGGTCGCGGTCGCGCGCGCGCGCCAGGCCTGGCAGGAGGCCAAGGCGCGGGGAGAGGCGGTCAGCTATTGGCAACAGGACAGCTCCGGCCGTTGGCAGCAAAAGACCTGAGCCGAGTGGCCGGCAACGCGGCGAAAGGCGGCGAAAATCCCCCAAAAAAGCGCCTTGTGACTGTCATGGGCGCCCGCTATAAGCCGCAGCTTCCAATACTTTGAAGGACCGCGTGGCCATGGCCAATGAACGCACGCTCTCGATCATCAAGCCTGATGCGACCGAGCGAAACATCACCGGGCTGATCGTTGCGCGGCTCGAGGCCGCCGGGCTTCGCGTCATCGCACAGAAGCGTGTGTGGTGGAAAAAGAAGGACGCGCGGAAATTCTACGATGTGCATAAGGACCAGCCCTTCTTTCGGGACCTGTTGAATTTCATGACCTCGGGTCCGATCGTCTTGCAGGTGCTCGAGGGCGAGAATGCTATCGCCAAGAACCGGGAAGTTATGGGCGCCACCAATCCGGTCGATGCCGAGCCCGGTTCGATCCGCAAGGATTTCGGCGTCAACCTGCAGCGGAACTCGGTGCATGGTTCCGACAGCCCCGAGACCGCCAGGCGCGAGATCGCGCTTTGCTTCAAGAAAAGCGAGATCGTGGGTTAGCGCTGCATCTAATCCGCTGACCGCGTCCCGCCATTCGGTTAAAGTCGGCAGGGCGCACAGGCAGCCAAATGACGATTTCGCTTGGCAAGCTTATCCTGCTCCTTGCTGCCGCGGCGGCGGCCTATTCGGCTGGCGGTCTGGATGCAACGCGCGCCGCGGAAGACGAGCAAACGCCCTGCAACGAAGACGCGATGCTGGTGTTCGACGCCTCCGGCTCGATGTCGGGAAATGGCTGGGGCTATGGCAGCGAGAACCCGACTGCGATCAGCCGGATCGACAAGGTTCGCTCGGCGCTGACCAGGATCTTGCCGAGCGTGACCCGGGTTCGCCGGGTGGGACTGATCAGCTATGGCCCGGGCCCCTACAATCAGTGCAACGTGCAGCTCGAATTTCCGCCAATCGAGCGGGCCGCGGACCGCATCATCGCCACGGTGAATAGATTGGTGCCGGCCGGGCGCACGCCGCTCGCCGCCTCGGTGAAGCAGGCGGCCGAAGCGCTCGATTTCCGGGAGAAGCCCGGCGTCATCGTTTTGCTCACCGACGGCGAGGAGACCTGCTCGGGGTTGCCTTGCGAACTCGGCCACCGGCTGCATGCAGAGGCGGTGCAGCTCACCATCCATGTCATCGGCTTGCGGGTGGCGGGATATACCCGGCCCGGCGAGCAGAGCATCTTCGAGGTCAAGTGCCTGGTGAAGGAGAATGGCGGCCTCTACATCACGGTCGAGGCCGAAGACGAGCTGATCAAAGCACTCGAGCGGACGCTCGGCTGTCCCATCATCACGCAGCGACGCGCCGGACACTAGACCTTGGAAAGGGACGTAAGAGCGCGACCGCGCTCTTACGTCACCATCATCGATGCGTCTCGACCGTCACCTCGACCGGAAGCGAGTTCGAGACGATATCGTAGACCGGCGAGAACTTGGCGAGTTCGGCGAGCTGCTCGGCCGGCGCGTCGCTCTGCACCCGCAGCTTCACGCGCACATGATGGTAGCCCTTGCGCACCTCGCTCGAGAGGCCGGTGAAGCCGCGGATGTCGATGTCACCTTCGAGCTCGGAGCTCGCGGCCTTGACGACGATGCCGCGCGAGGCCGCGTGGTAGACCATGGTCGTGGTCAAGCAGGCGGCGAGCGCGTGCAGCACGAACTCGACCGGGTTGGCGCCCCGGTCGCTGCCGAGTAGCACGGGCGGCTCGTCGGCGTTGAAGCTGAACGGTTTCTCGCGTATCTGCTCCTGGCCCGCGCCATAGAAGCCGTTGAGAGTCGAGCGGTTCAGCCCGCCGCCAAGCCAAGTGTTGCTGGCGCGAAACTGGAAGGCGCCGAGCTTCGGTTCCTGCTTGATGGCGTCGAGGGTTTCACCGAGGGCGGTGACGTCGACACCGTTGACGATTGTCGCCTCGCCCTTTCGCATTTGCTGTGCATTCATGGTCTTACTCCTTCGTTGGGGTTTCAGGGTGCCGCAACCATTGCGACGAGGCCAAAGCTATGCAGGGCAGCGCTAGGCGGTAAGAGCGAGTTTTTCCAAAACCGGTTCATTTGTGCCATTATCGGCGAAGCATGGGCCGCAAGCGCAAAGCACCGTTGCAAGCGCTGATCGTCGCCGTGCCGGAAACGGCCGGGTCGGCGCTTTACGGCATGGTCGATGTGCTGGCCGCGGCCGGCTCCCTCTGGCAGACACTGGTGCGGGATGCGCCCCCGCAGGCGCTGATCGAGCCGCGCATCGTCTCGACCGGCCGCAGGCCGTTTCGCTGCGGCAATGCTATCCCGGTCTCGCCGCATTTTGCCGTCGGCGACGATCCCAAGGCCGACATCGTCATCTTGCCGGAGCTCTGGCTGGGACCGGAAGAAGACCTGAGGGGACGGTATACTGAGCTGATCGACTGGATCAGGCGGCGCTACCGCAAGGGGGCCACGATCTATTCGGCCTGCTCAGGCGCGATCATGCTGGCGGAGACGGGCCTGCTCAAAGGGCGCGTTGCGACCTCGCACTGGGCCTATGGCGATCTGTTCCGCAAGCGCTTTCCCGAGATCGATTTTCGCTCCGAACCGAATATCGCCTTTGCCGATCCGAGCGGCCGCATCGTCACGGCAGGCGGCACCACCTCATGGCATGACCTCGCCATCCATATCATCGCGCGGCATTGCAGCCCGGGCGAGGCGCTTCGTATCGCCAAGGTCTATCTCCTGAAATGGCACGGCGAGGGACAGCTTCCTTACGCGAACTTGGTCAAGATCAACCCGCACGCCGACACGGTGGTGCGCCGCTGTCAGGACTGGCTGGCCGAGCATTTCCGCGAGGCGAACGCGGTCGGCGGGGCCGAGCGCATCGCCGGTATCGCGCCCCGCAGCTTGAAGCGGCGCTTCAAGGCGGCGACCGGCACGACCCTGATCGACTATGTGCAGAATCTCCGGGTGGAGGAGGCCAAGCGCCGTCTGGAAACGACCGGCCAGCCGGTCGATGCGATCAGCGCCGATGCCGGCTATGAGGATCCCGCCTTCTTCCGGCGGTTGTTCAAGCGCCGAACCGGCCTGAAGCCGAGCGAATACCGCCGCATGTTTCAGCCGATCGCCCGCGCGGTGGGATGAGCGGGGAGCGCGCCCCCGTTTTGTGCTATCTGGAGCACGCCATGCGTGTCGCCCGCGCTCTCTTCGCCCTTGCCGTCCTGCTTGCGGCCCTGGCCGTGCCGGGGCCGGTGGCCGCGCAACGTGAGCTTGCGCAAAGCGAGCTCCGCGCCGGCCAAGAGCTCGACGCCATCCGCGGCGATCCGCTGGCGCTCCACGTATTCCTCAAGCGCATGCCGAAGGGCGCCGATCTCCACAGCCATTTACATAGCGCCGTGTTTGCCGAGACGCTCATCGGCGATGCCGTCGAGGACAAGCTCTGCGTCGACGTGGCCGCCCACGCCTTCGCCAAGCCGCAAGCGGTGGGCGATGGTACGCCGGGCTGCGGCGACGGCGAGGTTCCCGCCGCGACGGCGTATAAGAATCAAAAACTCTATGACGAGCTGATCGACGCTTTCTCCATGCGCGGCTTCGTGCCGTCGGAGGGCGAAACCGGCCACGATCATTTCTTCGGCGCGTTCCAGAAATTCGGCGGCACCGATCCGAGCCATACCGGCGAATGGCTCGGCGAGGTCGCCGCCCGCGCCGCGCGCCAGAACATGCAATATCTCGAATTGATGGCGACGCCGACGTGGCGCCTTCTCGACACCATCACCAAGGACATGAGCTATGACGGCGATCTGCAAGCGCTCAGGGAGGCGTTGCTCGCCAAGGGTCTCGCCAAGGACCTTCCGGCGGCGCGCAAATTCTGGGACGACGCTGAAGCCAAGCGCGCCGAGCTTGGCCGGTGCGGCGCCCCCGACGAGGCCGCCGGCTGCAAGGTCGCGCTCCGCTACATCTACGAGGTGTTCCGCAACACGCCGAAGGAACTCGTCTTCGCGCAGGCCCTGTTCGGCTTCGAGCTGGCCTCGGCCGATCCGCGCGTGGTGGCGATCAATTTCGTCGGCGAAGAGGACGGGCCGGGCGCCATGGCCGACTACGCCGAGCATATGCGCATGGTCGGGTTCCTGCGCGCGCTCTACCCGGAAGTGCGCGTCAGCCTGCATGCCGGAGAGCTCGCGCCGGGGCTGGTGCCGCCGGAGGGGCTTTGCTGCCATGTCCGGCTTGCGGTCGAGGTGGCCCGGACCGACCGCATCGGTCACGGCGTCGACGTCATGTATGAGGACGAGCCCTATCGGTTGTTGAAGAACATGGCCGACAAGGGCGTGCTGGTCGAGATCAACCTGACCAGCAACGACGATATTCTGGGCGTCAGCGGCAAGCATCACCCGTTCCAGACCTACCGCAAATTCGGCGTGCCGGTGGCGCTGTCGACCGACGATGCCGGCATCGAGCGGATCGATCTCACGCACGAATATGCGCGCGCGGTCGAGAGCTACGATCTCAGCTATGCCGACCTCAAGCAGATCGTGCGCAACAGCCTGGAATTCAGCTTCCTGCCGGGAGCCAGCCTTTGGGAGGGCAAGGGCGGCTATGCGCGCTTCGTCCCGGCTTGCCAGAGTGACACGCCGGACGCGGCTGCGGTTTCTCCGGCCTGCACTACTTTCCTCGGCGCGAGCGAGAAGGCCGCGCAGCAATGGGAGCTGGAGCGCCGCTTTCAGGAATTCGAGTCAAGCTACTGATTGGGGGTATGCGGCCCGCGCTAGCGGCGCAGGAGCAAGGTCAGCAAGCCGGCAGCGAGCGCGACGAATAGCAGGCAAAGCAGGACGATGACGCCGATCGCGCCGAGGATCGCCTTGAGCGTGCTCCAGAAGCCGAACGTGGCGACCAGCGCGGCGAGTAGCAAAATAACGATTATCGGCATGATGCGTGCGTCCCTCTTGCTCGGCCGCGGCTAGCTCAATTCGCGGATGCGGAAGGGGAGGCCGCCCTTGGGGCAGAGCGTGACGGTGGCGTGGATCTTGGCCGGCTTCGGTCCGACATATTCTGGCGAATAGCGGCGGAGCAGTTGCACCAGCGCAAGCGTGTTCTCGATCTGCGACAGCGCGCCGCCGATGCAGGAGCGCTTGCCCGCGGCAAACGGCAGGTAGCTATATTTCACCCGCTTCTTGGCGCGCTCCGGCGCGAAGCGCTCGGGATCGAACTTCTCCGGCTCCTCCCAGAATTTCGGGCTGTGGTGCATCACGTAAGCGAGGATAACCACCTTGTCGCCTTGCTTGATCTTGTGGCCTTCGATCTCGTCGTCGCCGGCGGCGATGCGGATCAAGGCCCAGATCGGCGGGAACAGGCGCATGGTCTCCTGGATCACCATCTTGGTGTAGGCGAGCTGCTGTACCTCGTTCCACACGGGGTCGCGCTCGCCGCACACCGCGCGTGCCTCGGCCCTGATGCGCTCGAGCGCTTCGGGATGCTCCGATAGGAGATAGAGCGACCAAGCGAGCGTCAGCGCCGTGGTCTCGGTGCCGGCCCACAGATATTGCTTCATCTCGTCGATCACCTGCTGGCGATCGAATTCCGGGAAGTTCGGATCGGCCTCGGCCCCCTCCAGCATCTTGAGCAGGGTCTTCTTCCGATGCTCGAGGATGCCGGCGCCGGTTACCATCTCGGGGATCGAGCCCCACACCTCCATCGCCTTGGCGGCGTCCTCGGCCGTCATCTCGACCAGCTCGCCGCGTACGCTCTTCAGCCTAAGCGATTTGTGGTTCATCACGTCGGTATAGGTCTTCACCTGGCCGAACACGAAATGCGGATTGAACGGCATCTCGCGGTCGAACAGCGCCTTGCACACCATCTCGGCGGCCAAGGTCCAGGTCTCCTCCACCATCTCGATGGTCTCGCCGGTCGAGGCGAATTTCGCCCAGCGCGCCATCTTCGAGTCGATGGCCGACATCAGATAGGGGAAATAATCCTCGAACATATGCGGGTGGAACGCGGGCTGCTGCGGTGCGCGGATCCTCTGCCACAGCGCGCCGTCGACGGTGATCATGCTCCTGCCGAAGATCGGCCTGAGCCCATCGAAATATTTGACGTAATTGTCGGCATTAGTGACCAGCACGCGCTCGGCATGGGCGGGCTCCGCCAGCAGCACGATGCGCTGGTTCTTCAGATTGATGGGGATCACGCCGCCATATTTGTCGCTCAGCGCCATGAGAACCTGCATCGGGTTCTCCTGGTTGAGCAGCGGTGTGAGCTTGAACCAGATCGATTGTTCTTCGCCTAGCCCGTGCGATGGAGAATAGGCGACCGTCATATCCGCCATTTACGCCTTTCCCCTTGCTCCCTGTGTTTTGGTCCGATCCACCATGGTGTCCCCACCACGGGCGGCCGCGCGTGCAAGGAAGCGGCCCGCCGCGCCTTTCGGCTTCCCGTCTTGAATGCGGTCAAGGGGCGCGGAATTGCCTCGAATAGCATCCGGCCGTCTTCATTGTCCATCATCGGCACGCCGCATATCTTGCGGTGCGACATGCCGTCCCGTCCAGGGCGCGATTTTACGGCCGTTAACAATTTGAATCAAAGCGCTTCGTCGATGGGGGGCGAAAACAAGGGAGGTTGGGCCCTGATCTGGGTCATTCCGACCACTTGTTCCCCTTCGACGCGAACTTGGCCGGAAGCGACCAGGCCGAGCGCCAGCGGGTAGAGGCGGTGCTCTGCCTCGAGCACGCGCGCGGCAAGATCGTCCGGCGTGTCGCCGGGAAGCACGGGGACGGCGGCCTGCGCCACGATCGGCCCTTCGTCCATGCCGGGCCGCACGAAATGCACGCTACAGCCGGTGATCTTGGCGCCGGCCTCGAGAACCTGCTCGTGGCTGTGCAACCCCTTGAAGGCCGGCAGCAGGGAAGGGTGGATATTGAGATGGCGGTTCCACCAGCGGCGGACGAAGCCTTCCGTATGCAGCCGCATGAAGCCGGCATTGCAAAGAAGTTCGACCTCGGCCTCACCGAGCGCGGCGTCGAGCGCGGCGTCGAACTCCTCGCGTGAGGCGTAGTCCTTGTGATCGATGACGCGGCTGGGGATGAGGCCCGCTTCGGCGCGCAACAACCCTTGCGCCGAGGGCACGTTGGAGATCACCAGCACGATCTTAGCCGGGTATGACGGGACACGGCAGGCCTCGATCAGGGCGCCGAGATTGGAACCCCGCCCCGAGATCAGGACGCCGACACGCTTCTTGCTCATGGCCCGATCAAGCGAACTTGCCCCCATAGCGGATCGCCGCCCCGTGTCCGCGTTCCCCAATCGCCCCGATCACGCGCGCCTCCTCGCCGAGCGAATCGAGCGCGCGCTCGACATCGCCGGGCGCGACGATGACGATCATGCCGACGCCGCAATTAAATGTGCGTAGCATCTCGTCTTGGTCGAGTCCCGATTCCGCTTGCAGCCAGGCGAACACCGGGGGCAGGGCGAACGCAGCAAGGTCGATCTCCGCCGCGAGATGGTCCGGCAGCACGCGTGGAATATTGTCGGTGAGGCCGCCGCCGGTGATATGGGCGACGGCCTTCACGGCTCGGGTTCCGCGAATCGTTTCAAGCATCTGCCGCACATAGATGCGGGTCGGTGTGAGCAAGGCTTCGCCGAGCGGCAGACCCGGCGCGAAGGGCGCGGCGTCCCGCCAGCCGAGCCCGGCTCGCTCGACCACACGGCGGACCAGAGCAAATCCATTGGCGTGAACGCCGGAGGAGGGTAGCCCCAGCATAATGTCGCCTGCGGCGATGTCGTTGCGCGGCAAGAGGGCGTCGCGCTCGATCGCGCCAACGGCAAAGCCTGCGAGATCGTATTCGCCGGGTGCATAGAGACCCGGCATCTCCGCGGTCTCGCCGCCAATCAGCGCGCAGCCGGCCTCCTGGCAGCCTTTGGCGATGCTGCCGATCACGGTCTCGGCCAGGCCGGGATCAAGCTTGCCGGTGGCGAAGTAATCGAGAAAGAACAGGGGCTCGGCGCCCTGCACGACAATGTCGTTGACGTTCATGGCGACGAGATCGACGCCGATCCCGGCATGAATGCCGGTCTCGATGGCAAGCTTGAGCTTGGTACCGACGCCATCGGTGGCGGCGACCAGCACCGGGTCCGCGAAGCCGCACGGCTTGAGGTCGAACAGGCCACCGAAACCGCCGATGCCGCCGAGCACGCCCGGGCGTCTGGTCTTGGCGGCGAGCGGACCGATGGCTTTGACCAGGGCGTTGCCGGCGTCGATATCGACGCCGGCGTCGCGATAGGTCACTCTGGCCTTGTCCTTGGGGGTTGCAGGCACCGAACCACTCGGGGTGCAGAAGCAAGCGATTTGGCATAACAATCGTGCCGGACAAGGCGCGTCAAGGCGCAAAAGGCCGTGGGGGCGCCACATTCGCAAGGTTTACCCAAGGTGAAGGGTCTAGGTCCGCGGCCCCGAGCCGGCGTGGCAGAGTTCGACATGATTTGGTTACGACTGAAGTACGTGGCGGGAACCGGTCTCGCCGTTTCGCTGATCCTCCTAGCAATGCTCGCCGGCGCGTCGGCACAAAGCGTCGGCAATCTCTACGAGGTTGCCAAAATCTCCGTCGATACCACCGCGGCCGATGCGGTGGCGGCACGGTCGATCGGCATGGCCGAGGCGCAGGCCCGCGCGGTCAAGACCGTCTTGCAGCGGCTCGTGCCGACCAGCGCGCAAGGCCTGTTGCCGCAGCTCAGCAATGAGGAGGTGGAGGGCCTGGTCAACGGCGTCTCGATCCGCAAGGAACAGAACTCCACGACCCGCTACATCGCCACACTCGACGTCAGCGTAAGCCCCCAGGGAATCCAGCAGCTGCTGCTGCCATTGGGCATTCCCTACAGCGAACAGCGTGCGCCCTCGATTTCCATTCTTCCCGTGCTGATGGAGGGCGGGAAGGTTAAGAACGATGAGGGCTGGCGCCAGGCCTGGGAGGTTCTCGATCTCGCCAATAGCGTGACGCCGGCCACCATCCTCCGTGCCCGGTCCGAGCTCAGCGCCGACACGGTGAAGGCGGTGCTCGCCGAGGATGCGCAGGCGCTGGAGTCGATGCGGGCCGATTACGGCTATGCGCCGCTGGTGCTCGCCGTGGGCGAGGCCTCAGGCGGTAAATTCGTGACGCGGCTCGCCGGCACCGACGGCGCCGGCCCGATCAACTATGGACAAAGCGAAAGGATCGGCGGCGATGCGAACGCCGCGGCGCGCGAGGCTGCTGCCTTCGCTTTCGCGATCATCGAGAATCGCTGGAAGCTTGCCCAATCCGGCGAGCAGCAACCGGCAACCGAGGCGAGATACGAGGAGGGCCCCGCGGAGGGTCCAGGCGCCGCTCCACTGCCGGCCGAAGTCCCGCGCAATGTTGTCGCCCTGGTCGAGTTCCAGGGCCTGAAGGACTGGCAGCAGATCCGCGGCAGGCTGATGAACGTGGCCGGACTTCAGGCGCTCGAAGTGAATTCGCTGTCGGCACGGGGCGCCTCGGTCACCTTCGACTTTGCCGGCTCGCTCGGCGGGCTTCAGCAAGCGCTCGGCCAGAGCGGGTTCTTGTTGGAGGAGAGGGGCGGGACTTTTGTGCTCCGTTCGCGCTAGGGGCCCTGTCACGCCGCCCCCTCGAATCTGCTAAACTTGGCGGTGGCGGCCTTGGCGCGGCGAAAGGCGCGACCGGCCGCCGGGAGGAAAATTCGTGAATATCCCCAATAGCCTCACGCTTGGGCGAATCGTGCTCGTCCCGCTGATCGTGTGGCTGATCATTTCGCATGAGATGACCGCGGCCTTCCTGCTGTTTTTGCTGGCAGGCTTCTCCGACGCGGCGGACGGTTTCCTGGCCAAGCGCTATGGCTGGCGGAGCGAGCTCGGCGCCTATCTCGATCCGATCGCCGACAAGGCGCTGCTCGTCAGCATCTATGTGACTTTGGGATTTGCCGGCCATTTGCCGGTCTGGCTGGTGATCGCCGTGGTCAGCCGCGACATTCTCATCGTCGGCGCCGTGGTGCTGTCCTGGATGCTGTCGCGGCCGGTCAGCATGCAGCCACTGCTGATCAGCAAGGCCAACACCCTGGCGCAGATCGTGCTTGCGGGCCTGGTGCTGGCCGAGCTTGGGCTCGGTCTCGGTCTGCACGATCTGGTCAAGATTCTGGTCTGGGTGACCGGCGCGCTAACCATCCTTTCGGCCGCGGCCTACTTCTGGTCTTGGCTCGGGCACATGGCGAGCTACGAAGCTCAGCCGGCGCCATTGCCGCCGCGCCAAAAGAAGGGATCGGGACTGGAACGCCCGGGCCGCTCGCAGGTCAGGGCTTCATGACGGTTGCGCAGCTTACGCTCGACCTGCCGCACCGCGCGGCGCTTGGCGCGGAGGATTATCTCGTCAGCGAGTGCAACTTGGCCGCGGTCAAGCTGATCGATGCGTGGCCGGCATGGCAGGGTCCCGTGCAACTCCTCACCGGGCCAGCGGCGAGCGGCAAGACGCATCTCGCCAGGGTCTGGCAGGCGCTTTGCGGGGCCTGCTCCCTGAATCCGGACAATCTCGGCATCGACTTCGTCGATGCCATGGGGCCCGGCACCCCACTCGTGGTGGAGGATGCCGATCGCGTTCCTTACGACGAACAGGCTCTGTTCCACCTCCTGAACCTGGCGCGGGAGAAGCAGCTCTCGGTGCTGCTCACAGCGCGCGGATCCCCCAAAACGTGGCGCGTATCCTTGCCCGACCTGCTGTCGCGCCTGAACGGAATTCCCACCGTGGCGATCGGCGCCCCCGACGAGGCACTGATCCGCGCCGTGCTGCTCAAGCATTTCGCCGACCGTCAACTCGATATCGATCCCAAAGTGCTTACATATCTTGCGCTACACGTGGATCGCTCGGCGGCGGCGGCGGCGGCGGTGGTGGCGGCGATCGACCGTGCGGCGCTCGCCTCGGGGCGGAAGATCAGCCGCCAATTGGTAATCGAGGTGCTCGAGGCAAGCGCGCCGACCGACTGAGGGGCGGCCGCGGGAGTTGGCAGCGCTCGTAACGCAAGTGATACAGTTGTTGGGGTAACATCTGACTGAAGCACAGTTTGGCTGCCAAGCCGTATCCAAAAAAACGATTATTTTACAAGAGGTTGTCAAATGAGTTTGCCAGAACAGGTGGTGCGGCCCGAGCCGAGTCCGGCAATCGCCGCCTTCGGTCGCAGCCGTTACTTCAACCGCGAACTGTCCTGGCTCCAGTTCAACCAGAGGGTCCTCGAGGAAGCGGAGAATGAGCGCCATCCGCTGCTCGAGCGCCTGCGCTTCCTCTCGATCTCGGCCTCCAACCTCGACGAATTCTATATGGTGCGCGTGGCCGGCCTGCGCGGCCAGGTCGTCGCCGGCATCGAGACGCCGAGCGTGGACGGACTAACCCCGGCCGAACAGCTCGACCGCATCAACCGGTCGGTGGCGGAACTGACCGCCGAGCAGCAGGAGAATTGGGTCACCCTCGAAGCGCTGCTCGGGGAATCGGGCATCCATGTGCTGAGCGCCGACCAGCTCGCCGAGGATGAGGTCGCTTGGCTCGAGGAGCATTTCCTCGCGCATATTTTTCCGGTGCTGACGCCGATCGCGGTCGACCCCGCCCATCCTTTCCCGTTCATCCCCAATTTCGGCTTCACTCTTGGGCTCGAGCTGGTGCGCGAGGGCTCGCTAAGGACCATGCACGCGCTCCTGCCGATCCCGCCGCAACTCGTGCGCTTCATTCGCCTGCCGAGCAAGGGGGAGGCCAGGGAACCAATCCGCTTCATCCGGCTCGAGACCCTGGTCGGCATCTTCGTCTCGCGCCTGTTCCCCGGCTACCGGGTGCGGAGCCAGGGCGCGTTCCGCGTGCTGCGCGACAGTGACATCGAGGTGCAGGAGGAGGCGGAAGACTTGGTGCGCCTGTTTGAATCGGCGCTGAAGCGGCGCCGGCGCGGATCGGTGATCCGGCTCGAGATCGAGGCCTCGATGCCATCGCGGCTGCAGCGCTTCGTCATGCAGGAATTGAAAGTCTCGGAGCGCGAGAGCTTCGTGCAGAAGGGACTGATCGGGCTGGCCGATACCAACCAACTGATCGTCGCCGACCGGCCGGACCTCAAGTTCCAGCCTTTCGTCAGCCGTTTCCCCGAGCGCATCCGCGAGCATCAAGGCGATTGTTTCGCCGCCATCCGCAAGAAGGACATCGTGGTGCACCACCCCTACGAGTCCTTCGATGTGGTGCTGCAATTCCTGAAACAGGCCACGGCCGATCCCGACGTGGTGGCGATCAAGTGGACGCTTTATCGCACATCGAAGAGCTCGCCGATTATCGAGGCGCTGAAGGAGGCCGCCGAGGCGGGCAAGTCGGTGACCGCCGTGGTCGAGCTAAAGGCGCGCTTCGACGAGGAGGCCAACATCAAATGGGCGCGCGACCTGGAAAGCGCGGGCGTGCAGGTGGTCTACGGCTTCATCGAGCTGAAGACCCACGCCAAGCTCAGCCTGATCGTGCGGCGCGAGCGCGGCGAACTCGTCACCTATTGCCATGTGGGCACCGGCAACTACCATCCGGTGACCGCCAAAATCTACACCGACCTGTCCTTCTTCACGGCCGACCGCACCATCGGCCATGACCTGTCGCGTATCTTCAATTACGTGACCGGCTATGCGGAGCCCGCCGAGCTCGAGGTGATGGCGGTGTCGCCGCACGGCATCCGGGCGCGTATCCTCGATCATATCCGCGAGGAGATGTACCACGCCAAAGCGGGACGCCCGGCGGCGATCTGGATGAAGATGAACTCGCTGGTCGACGCCGAGATCATCGATGCGTTGTACGAGGCGAGCCAGGCGGGGGTCGAAATCGATCTCGTGGTGCGCGGCATCTGCTGCCTCAGGCCCGGCGTGCCCGAGCTTTCCGAGAATATCCACGTGAAGAGCATTGTCGGGCGCTTCCTCGAACATTCGCGCATCTATTGCTTCGGCGCCGGCCACGGGCTTCCGAATCGGAAGGCGGTGGTCTATATCAGCTCTGCGGATATGATGCCGCGCAACCTCGACCGCCGCGTGGAGGCCATGGTGCCGATCAAGAACCCGACGGTACACGAGCAGATCCTCGACCAGATCATGGTCGCCAATCTCAAGGACAATCTGCAGAGCTGGCGCGTGCGGCCAGATGGAAGCTCCGAGCGGATCCATCCAGGAAAGGACCAGGAACCCTTCAGTGCTCAGGATTATTTCATGACCAACCCGAGCCTGTCCGGCCGCGGCAAGTCTCTCACCGAGAGCATGCCGCCGCGCTTCACGCGCCTGGTCGAGACGAGCTGAACGCCTCGCCACGTCATGGTCTTGAAAAACGATCAGACCCCGGTGGCGGTGGTCGATATCGGTTCGAACTCGGTTCGCCTGATCGTCTACGAGAATTCGAGCCGCGCGCCGGCGCCGTTGTTCAATGAGAAAGTGCTGTGCGGCCTCGGCCGCAATTTGGCGACGACCGGCAAGCTCGCGCCCGATGCCATCAAGCGCGCACTCAGGGCGCTGCGGCGATTTCGCGCCCTGATCGATCAGCTTGGCGTCGACCAGGTCGAGGTGATCGCCACGGCGGCGGCGCGCGAAGCGGAGAACGGACCGGATTTCATCGCCCAGGCGGAACGGGCTCTCGGCCAGGAGGTCACCGTCCTGTCCGGAACACAGGAGGCCGAGTCCGCCGCGCTGGGCATCGTCTCCGGCATCCATGCCGCTGACGGCTTCGCCGGCGATCTCGGGGGCGGCAGTCTGGAGCTGATCGATGTGCGCGGCGGGCGGTTGTCGGATGCGGCCACCCTTCCACTCGGCGGCTTGCGGCTGATCGATGCCTCGGGCGGTAGCCTGAAGAAGGCGCGCGAGATCGTCGACAACGAGTTTGCCAAGGTGGACTGGCTGGAGAAGGGCAGGGGTCGCGATTTCTACGCCATCGGCGGAACTTGGCGGGCGCTGGCGCGGCTGCACATGACGCAGACCAATTATCCGTTGAGCGTCATGCACAATTACCGAATCAACGCCGAAGACGCGCTCAGATTTTCCGCCCTGCTCGATCACCAGTCGCAAAGCTCGCTGGCCGGCATCCGCGATATCTCGAGCGCTCGGCGCGAGACCATCCCCTACGGCGCGCTGGTGCTGGAGCGGCTCATCAAGCAGATGAAGCCGCGTTCGATCGTGATCTCGGTATTGGGCATTCGCGAAGGGTTGCTCTACAGCCTGCTGAGCGAGGAGGAGCAGAAGAAGGACCCGCTGATCGAGGCTTGCGACGACATCGCGCGGCGCTGGTCGCGCTCGGTGGAGAGCGCTTACGAGCTTTGCTTCTGGACCGATGCGCTGTTCCGCGCGCCGGGGCCGATCGAGACGCTGGAGCAGCGGCGCTTGCGTCATGCGGCGTGTCTGCTTTCGGATGTCGGCTGGCGGGCGCACCCGGACTATCGCGGCATCCAGAGCCTCAACCTGGTGGCGCACGGCACTTTCGTCGGTGTCGACCATCCCGGCCGCGCCTTCCTCGCGCTCACCGTCTATTACCGCAACGAAGGCTTGGTCAAAGACGAGCTGAGCCAGAAGCTGATCGAGCTTGTCGATAAGGACATGCTGAAACGCGCGCGCATCCTCGGTGCCGCCTTCCGTGCCGCGCATATGGTATCGGCGGCGATGCCCGGCGTGCTGAGCAACACGCCGCTCAGCTATGAAGGAAACCGGCTGATCTGGACCTTGCCGGATCCCTATTCCAGTCTCGAAGGGGAGCGGGTGGAACGTCGCTTCAAGGAGCTTGCCAATCTGCTCGACCGGGAGCCCGAGATCAGGGTGGGCTCCGCCTATCAGCTCGCGGCGAGCTAAAATGTACTTAGGAGATTGTGACCTGTCATGGCCGGGCTTGTCCCGGCCATCCACGTCTCTACATTGCAGCTAAATCGTGGATGACCGGCACTTCGGTTCGCATGACAAGGTAGTTTGTGAGTTCCTATTCGAACCAACGACGATTCGATCGGTAGATGGCAGAAGACCTTTATTCCGTCCTTGGCGTCTCGAAGACCGCCAGCGCGGCGGATATCACCAAGGCCTATCGCAAGCTCGCCAAGAAGCTGCATCCCGACCTCAATCCCGGGGACAAGGCGGCCGAGGAGAAATTCAAGAAGATCACCGCCGCCTACGGCATCGTCGGCGACGAGGAGAAGCGCAAGCGCTACGACGCCGGCGAGATCGACGCCTCCGGCCAGGAGACGCCACAGCACCGCTACTACCGCGAATATGCCGGCGGCGCGGAGGGCGCGCGCTACCGCTCGACGTCGGGCTACGAGGATATCGGCGCCTTCAGCGATCTGTTCGGCGATCTATTCGGCGAGCGGGGAGGGGCGCGCGGCGGCGGCCGGCGCTTCTCCATGCGCGGGCAAGACGCCCAATACCGCCTCGAGGTCGATTTTCTCGATGCGGTGAACGGCACCAAGACGCGCATCACCCTGCCGGAGGGCGGCACGCTCGACGTCACCATCCCGCCGGGCGTCACCGATGGGCAGGTGCTTAGGCTGAAAGGCAAGGGCGGTCCGGGCTTGGGCGAAGGCGAGCCCGGCGACGCGCTGATCGAAATCAGCGTGAAGCCGCATCTGGTGTTCAAGCGCGAGGGCGACGACATCGTCGTCGAGGTGCCGATCACCTTCGATGAGGCGGTGCTCGGCGGCAAGGTCGAGGTGCCGACCATCGCCGGGCGCGTGTCGGTTACCGTGCCCCCCGGCGCGAACACCGGGCAGACGCTGAGGCTCAAGGGGCGCGGCATCAAGCGGGCGGGCGCGGCCGGCGATCAACTGGTCAGGCTCAGCGTGGTGCTGCCCGAGCGGATTGACGACGAGCTGAAGAGCTTCGCCGAGAAATGGCGCGACGCACACCGCTACGATCCGCGGGGCAAGCTCAAGGAGCAGGCGTGATGCTCACCGAGCGCGATCTTGTGACCAGAGTGCAACGCCTCACCGTGACAAGGCTCAGGGTGTGGGTCGCGCAAGGCTGGATCAAGCCGGTGGACGATGCGGCGCAAGGCTTCTCCGAGGCCGATCTCGCGCGGGCGGCGCTGATCTGCAATCTCGAGGACGAGCTCGGTTTCGCCGAGGAGGACGTGCCGGTCCTGCTCAATCTGATCGATCAGATCCACGGCCTTCGCGCCGAGCTGAAGGGCTTGCTCGATGTGTTGGACGATTTGCCGCCGGAGGCCCGCGCCACGGTCAAGATGCGGATCACGCGGATCCGGGGAGGCGGTTTGCGATGAAGGGTGCGGCCGGTAGCTTGCTCTTCCTCGGGCTGGTGGCGCTATTCACCTTCTTGAGCCTGCGATTCGGGCTCGGCCGGCTTCCGGGCGATATCGTCATCGATCGCGGCAATTTCTATTTCTACCTGCCGATCACCACGGCGATATTGGTCAGTCTCTTGCTGTCGCTGCTGTTCTGGCTGTTCAACCGCTTTGGCGGCTGACCGTCGCGCATGCGTAAGCGGACGATTACCGTCAACGACAAGATGCAGAATGGTTATCGCTACGAATTGGCGGCCCCGCCCGGGCGCGATTTCGACTCGGAGTTTCGGCCGGAACTGACGCCCAAAGAGATGCTGCGGCTCGGCGTGTTCTGCGGGAAGTACATGACCGACACGCGGAAGGAATTTCCCAAGAGCTGGTTCGACGGCGCCAAGCTCTCGCCCAAGGGCCGCGACTGTTCGCTCAATTATTTCGGCGTCGACGCCAGCCAGCCTCTATCGGTCTGGCGCAAGAAGGGATGGATCCATCCCGACGATCCGCGCGGCTGGTTCCAATGGTATTGCCGCTATTATATGGGACGGCGCATGCCCGAAGAGGATTGCCGGCAAATCAAGCGCTGGAAGGCGATCCGCCGCCATGCCGCGCAGATCACAGCCAATTGCGAGCCGGGGGATCTCACCTGCCGCAAGCGGCAACGGCAGGCGCTGCTGCATTGGGCTTACGACAGCCGCAAGCTTTAGGGCGTGTCGCTAGTCCGGGTCGCCGGCGGGCCGCACGGTGACTTCGCCATCCCTGATGACAAGCGCAAGCTCGCCGCGCTTTAGCGCCAGCGCATCCTCGCCGAACAGCTTCCGCCGCCAGCCGCGCAGCACCGGCACGTCGGTATCGCCGGAGCGGGCGATCTCTTCCAACTCGTCGCTGGTGGCGATCAGCTTGGGCGCCACCCCATGCCGCCCCGCCGTCGCCTTCAGCAGCACACGCAACAGATCGACCACGGCCTGCGCCTCGGGCGGCATGGGCTCGCCGCGCTCGATCGGCGGGATGCTTGCCGGATCGCGATCGAGCCCGCGCCCCACCGCTTCGAGCACGGCCCGGCCGCGCATGGAGCGGGCGAAGCCGTTATGCAAGGTGCGCAGCGAGCCGAGGTCCTCGATCGTGCGGGGCGCTTGGCTGGCGATATCGTAAAGCGCCTCGTCCTTGAGGATGCGGCCGCGGGGCACGTCCTGCGCTTGCGCCTCGCGCTCGCGCCAGGCGGCAAGCTCCATCAGCACGGCGAGCGCCTTCGGCGTCTTGATGCGCATCTTGAGGCGCCGCCAGGCCTGCTCGGGATGCAGCTCGTAGGTGGCGGGGTCGGTGAGCACGCCCATCTCCTCGCTGAGCCAGCTTGCCCGCTCGGATTTGTCGAGCTGCGCCCTGAGCTTGGGATAGAGATCGCGGAGATGGATGACGTCCCCCAGCGCATAAGTGAGCTGCCGCTCGGAGAGGGGGCGACGACTCCAATCGGTGAAGCGTGACGTCTTGTCCAGATTGCGGTTCAACAGCCGCTTCACCAGCATCGAATAGCTCACCGCTTCGCCGAAGCCGCAGACCATGGCGGCAACCTGCGTGTCGAAGATCGGATGCGGGATCATGCCCGCCAGGTGGTGAACGATTTCAACGTCTTGGCGCGCGGAATGGAACACTTTCAGCACGCGCTCATCGACCATCAGCTCGAAGAACGGGGCGAGGTCGAGCCCGGGCGCGAGCGAGTCGACCAGGACCTCGGTGCCGTCGGCGGCGATTTGAATGAGGCAAAGCCGCGGCCAGAAGGTCTGCTCGCGCATGAACTCGGTGTCGACGGCAATGAAGGGCGCGTCCGCCAAGCGTGCGCAGGCTTCTTCTAGGTCCTCGTTGCTGGTGATGAGCTTCATGGTCGGCGGATATAGCCCAAGCCTGCGCGCAAGGCCAAGAGGCGCAAAGTAGCAGATCGGTGGTCGTCCCGATCTATTTTTGCTGCTTGACTCGGGGCGGATACGAACGCCGCCCGCCGCGAAGCGGGCGGCGTTCGCATTGTCGGCGGCTAGACTTTCGCCTGATGGGACACGGACTTCGGCTGAGTCGCCTGTTCGATGCGCGGCATAGTGTGGTCTGAAGGCGGTGTCGCGGCCAAAAGCGACGACATCAGCGCATATAGAGTCACTACGGCCGCAACGGCCCAGCCGGCAAGGGGAACGCGCGTACGCACGGGAAGCGTCGGGGGGATGTTGAGCATGATTCTGGTTCCCTCGTTGAGCTTAGCGATAAAACGCATTGGCTCCGGCTCGGTTCCCGGCGCCGCCGCTTGCCTTGACAAAGCACGGGCTCCATGCGCTGTTCCGCGGCACTCTCAATCAAGCTTTTCGCGACCGGCCAAGCCTTAACCAATGCACGCCTATCGCAGTCATACATGCGGCGCGCTGCGCAAAGACGATGTCGGCAAGACGGTGCGTCTCTCCGGCTGGGTGCATCGCGTGCGCGATCATGGCGGATTGCTGTTCATCGATCTGCGCGATCACTACGGGCTCACACAGTGCGTGGCCGATCCGAAATCACCGGCTTTCGTGCTGGCCGAGAAGTTGAAGCCGGAATGGGTGGTGAAGATTGACGGCGAGGTGGTCGCGCGCACGCCGGATACGGTCAACCCCAACCTGCCGACCGGCGAAGTCGAGGTCAGGATCGGCACGTTGGAGGTGCTTTCCGAGGCTAAGGAACTGCCGCTGCCGATATTCGGCGAGCCGGACTACCCGGAGGAGACCAGGCTCAAATACCGTTTCCTCGATCTGCGCCGCGACAGCTTGCACGCCAATATCATGAAGCGCCAGGCGATCATCTGGTCGCTGCGCAACCGCATGCGCGAGGCGGGCTTCTTCGAGTTCCAGACGCCGATCCTGACCGCGTCCTCACCGGAAGGCGCGCGCGACTATCTGGTGCCGAGCCGCGTGCATCCGGGAAAGTTCTATGCCCTGCCGCAGGCGCCGCAGCAATTCAAGCAATTGATCATGATCGCGGGCTTCGACCGTTATTTCCAGATCGCGCCCTGCTTCCGCGATGAGGACGCCCGCGCCGACCGCTCGCCGGGCGAGTTCTATCAGCTCGATCTGGAGACGAGCTTCGTCACGCAAGACGATGTGTTCGATGCGGTCGAGCCGATCTTGCGCGGGCTGTTCGAGGAGTTCGGTCAAGGCAAGACGGTGACGCAGAAATTCCCGCGCATCCCTTATGCAGAGGCGATGCGCAAATACGGCACCGACAAGCCGGATTTGCGCAATCCGATCGAGATGCAGGATGTCACGGAGCATTTCCGGGGCTCCGGCTTCAAAGTGTTCGCCGGCATGATCGAGATGGATGCCAATACGCGCGTCTGGGCGATCCCGGCGAAGGGCGGCGGCTCCAGGGCCGTCTGCGATCGCATGAATGCCTGGGCGCAAGCGGAAGGCCAGCCTGGGCTCGGCTATATCTTCTTCCGCGAGGGGGAGGGCGCCGGGCCGATCGCCAAGAATGTCGGGCCCGAGCGCACCGAAGCGATCCGCAAACAGCTCGGGCTCGCCGACGGCGACGCGGTATTCTTCGTCGCCGGGCTGCCGAATGAATTCGCTCCCTTCGCCGCGCAGGCGCGGGTGAAGGTCGCCAGTGAGCTCGGCTTGACCGCCACCGACCGCTTCGAATTCTGCTGGGTCGTCGACTTCCCGATGTATGAGTGGAACGAGGAGGAGGGGCGCATCGACTTCTCGCACAATCCCTTCTCCATGCCGCAAGGCGGACTCGAGGCGCTCGAGACCAGGGACCCGCTCGACATCCTCGCTTATCAATACGATGTCGTCTGCAACGGCGTGGAGCTCTCCTCCGGCGCGATCCGGAACCACAAGCCGGAGATCATGGAGAAAGCCTTCGCCATCGCCGGCTACTCCAAGCAGGAGTTGGAGCAGCGCTTCGGCGGTATGCTCAGGGCGCTGCAATACGGCGCGCCGCCGCATGGCGGCATCGCGCCCGGCATCGACCGCATCGTCATGCTGCTGTGCGGCGAGGAGAATTTGCGCCAGGTGGTGATGTTCCCGATGAACCAGCAGGCCGAGGACCTGCTGATGGGCGCGCCGTCCGAGGTGTCGCCTAAGCAGTTGAAGGACCTAAACATTCGCGTGGTGCCGCCGCCCAAATCCTGATTAACGCGGCGTTATGTAACGGTTGCGGAACACCGCTTTGTGACCGCCCCAACTGTTGCCCTAATGCCGAGTCATTCCTTACCTTTGGCGGCGTTCGCCTAAACCAAAGCGATAATGATCTTGGCGACGGGAGGGGCAGCCCATGTACAAGCCGAAACTCATGCGCGTCGCGCTCGGTTCGTTCGCCGCTGTTTGCTTGAGCGCGGCGGGGACCGCGGCGGCGGAAGTCAACACCGCCGATTTCATCGCCGCTTGCACCAGCGACATCAGCGTCACCGAAGACCCGGGATTCGAGGACGGCAAGGCCACGCCGAAGGCCTATTGTGAATGCGTCGCCGGGGAATTTGCGAATGCCCAGCTTAGTCAAGCCGATGTCGACATGCTGACCAAGATGCACAAGGAGGAGATCACCGACGAGGATGTCGAGAATTTCCCCACGCTCGAAGATTTGATGAATGCCAACGAAGACATCGAGGACGGTTGCCGGGAGAAACTCGGGCTTCCCGTCGGTTTCACCGACATCGAAGAGGAAGAGATCGACGAAGAGGAGATGGTGCCGGAAGACGAGGATGTCTCGCCTCCCGAATAGGCTCCGGTTCGAGACCAACCACATTTGAGCGGCGCAGTTCGGCCGGCGCGCCGCCTCGCCCCGCAGATAGGGGCGGTTGCTCAGGCCGGCATGAAATTCACAATAGCCCCTACAGCAACGCATCGTTTTCGCGTTAAACATAAGCCATAACCCGAGGGAGGAGGGACGGGCGCAAGACCCGAGACCGGCAGGTCCGGCGGCAATGGCCACCGGCAAAATAGGCTGCCGCGCAAGTGACGGTCGAAAGGACTTGGACCATGACATTTGGCGAGCACGTTTTTCTCTATTGCGAGCGCGGCACCAATCCCGATCTCCTGGCCGAGCCGATCAATGCTCTGAGCAATGCGGCCTTCCTGCTCGCGGGCCTGATCGGGCTTCAACTCGTGCTGTGGCGGCCGCCCGAGGAGCGGAGCGCCGACCATTTTCTACTTGCCGTATTGGTCCTGTTCATCGGGTTCGGCAGCCTGGCGTTCCATCTCTATGCCGACCAGGGGAGCGAACTTGCCGATGTCGTACCGATCGGCGTGTTCATGCTGGTCTATCTCGCCTTTGCCCTGAACCGCCTGCTGCTCGTGCCGGTCGGTGTCACCATGCTGCTGGTGATCGGCTTCACCGCGATCATGGCGTTGGCGAGCCAGGTGCAGTGCTCCGACAAAGCGATCGGCTTTCTCGGCGATGTGCCGGGCGCCAAGCCTTGTCTCAACGGCAGCGTGTTCTATCTACCCGCGCTTGCGGCCATGGTCGTCATCGGCCTGCTCCTGCGCGAGCGCGGCCACAAGGCAGCGCCCTGGGTGCTCTGGGCGGCGGCGATCTTCGCCGTTTCGGTCACGCTCAGATCGCTCGACATGGCGCTTTGCGACGAGGTGGTGTTTGACGGACGCAAGGTGGGCACCCATTTCGCTTGGCATGTGCTGAATGCGCTGGCGCTGTTCCTGCTGCTCAAGGCGAGCCTTACCGTAGGTCCCGCAGCCGATGAGGTGGCAGAAGAACCTCCCGAGGTCGAGCCGATCGACCTCGCCGCGGCCGCCGAAAAAGCGGCGCAGGAGGCCGAAGCGGCGGCCAAGGAACAAGAGCGAAAGACGCTGTTCCCCTCTAGTGCCGCTCGCCCGCGCATTCCGCTAGCATCGGCCGGCAGACCGGACTAAGCCCTGCCGCAAGCGGACGTGGTGGAACTGGTAGACACACAGGACTTAAAATCCTGAGGGGGAAACCCCGTGCGGGTTCGAGTCCCGCCGTCCGCACCATTCAAGAGCTGCCGCAAAGTTGCCAAGAACCGCGCCCGCGGGCCCGGTTTTCCGCCACTATGCGGGATCGAACCCAAACGGTCCGACCACGGTTTATAAGGGCGGAGAGGGGCCGGACATGGAGGCCGAAATGGGCTCCCTGAATCGCCGCCAAATGTTCGGTCCGCTCGACCTGGAGATCATTGACCGCGTCTATGAGGTTGCTTCGGCGAATATCGAGGCACGCAACCTATATCGCGCCGCGCCGGACAACGCCGAAGCGGAAACGTTGCGCAAGACGATTTTCGTCTGCGCCGCAACCGGGCGACTCGATTTCGACGCGCTTTGCGACAAGGTGCTGGCGCGGCTCGACGAGATCTCCCCGCCGAGGCGCGCGGCCTAGGCCGTCTCGCTGGCACCGGCCGCAAAAGCCAATCGACAAGCGCGCGCGCGCTTCGTAGGCTGACCTGGATCAGACGCCGCGCAAAAGCGGCGCAAAGCTGGGAGGTCTCTACTCATGAATGTACAGCCCGAGCGCAAGGCGTTTTTCGGCGCCTGCCCGCATGACTGTCCCGACACCTGCGCCATGATCTACGAGGTGCAGGACGGCAAGCTGGTCGAGGTCAGGGGCAACAAGGAGCACCCCATGACGCGCGGCGGGCTCTGCGTGAAGCTGAAGGACTTCCACGACCATCACGCCAATCCCGACCGGCTGACCTACCCGTTGCGGCGGACCGGGCCGAAAGGCTCCAAGCAGTTCGAGCGCATCACCTGGGACGAAGCGATTGCCGAGATAGGCCGGCGCTGGCGCGAGATCATCGCCACCTATGGCAGTCAGGCGATCATGCCCTACTCCTATCTCGGCAATATGGGGCTGGTGCAGGGCATCGCCTCGGGCGATCCGTTCTTCAATCGCCTCGGTACCACGGTGAATGAGAAGACCTTCTGCGCCTCGGGCTCTTCCACCGCCTGGCTGCTGACGGTCGGGCCGACCGGCGGCGTCGATCCGGAGAGTTTCGTGCATGCGCGCTTCATCGTCATCTGGGCGTGCAACTCGATCTCCACCAATCTGCATCATTGGCCGTTCGTGCTCGAAGCGCAGAAACGCGGCGCCAAAGTGGTGGTGATCGACTCTTACAGATCGCGCACCGCCAAGGCCGCCGACTGGCATATCTGCCCGCGGCCGGGAACCGACGGCGCTTTGGCGATGGGCATCATCAATTCGATCATCGAGCAAGGGCTGATCGATCAGGACTATGTCGAGCAGCACACTTACGGCTTCGCGGAACTGAAGACGCGCGCGGCGGAGTTCACGCCCGACTATGTGGAGAAGATCACCGGCGTCAAAGCGGCCGACATCACCAAGTTCGCCAAGGAGTTCGCCACCATCCAGCCTTCTGTCATCCGGCTCGGTGTGGCGCTCGAGCGTCATGCCGGCGGCGGCCAGGCGATCCGCGCTGTTTGCGCGCTGCCGGCGCTGGTCGGATCGTGGCGGCATGTCGGCGGCGGCTTGCTGCAAATGCCGCTATGGGACTTCCCGGTGGATTGGGCGAAGGTGTCGCGCGGCGATTGGATCAAGCCGGGCACACGGGCGATCAACAATCTCAAACTCGGCGCGGCGCTGACCGGCGAGATGCAGCTCGATCCGCCGCTCAAGAGCCTGTTCGTGTTCTGCACCAACCCGGTGAGCCAGGCGCCGGAAACCAACAAGATCGTCAAGGGACTGCAACGCGAGGACCTGTTCACAGTCGTTGCGGAGCACTTCCTCACCGATACGGCGAAATATGCCGATATCGTGCTTCCCGCCGCCATGGCCGGCGAAGCCGAGGATATGTTGTGGTCTTGGGGCCACTTCTATTTCACCTACAATCAGAAGGCCGTCGAGCCGCCGGGTGAGTGCAAGCCGACATCGGAGATGTGGCGGCTGCTCGCCAAGGAGATGGGCTTCGACGATCCCGTCTTCAAAATGACCGATAGCGAGCTCGCCGCCCATTACATCAAGTGGGACGATCCCAAGATGGGCGGCATCGATATGGAATATTTCAAGACGCACGGCTACTACAGGATCGACGTCGGCCCCGCGGACACGCGCGCGCCGCACAGGAACGGCAAGTTTCCTACGCCGTCAGGCAAGGTCGAGTTCCTGCTGCACGACGCCAAGAATTTCGTCGCAGGAGCGTTCCGTGCCGGGTATGAGGGCGATCAGGACGGCTCGCCGGTCGATCCGCTTCCGGGCTATCTGCCGAACCGCGAAGCGCCGGAGACCAACCCCGAGCGCGCCGAGCATTATCCGCTCAGCATCATCTCACCTAAGAGCCACGGCTTCCTTAATTCCTGCTACGCCAACGAGAAGCACAAGATCAAAGGGCAGGGGGAGCAGTTCGTGCTGATCTCGCCCGCCGATGCCGCCAAGCGGAATATCCGGGAGGGCGATCCCGTGCGGGTTTACAATGACCGCGGCGATTTCGAGGGCGTGGCCAAGATCACCGACGACGTCAATGCCGGCATCGTGGTGGCGACGCTCGGCTATTGGCGGAGCCTCAACCGCTCGGACGGCTCGGTGAATTCGATCTCGTCCGACGCGCATTGCGGGCTTGGCCGGGCGCCGACCTTCTCCGACAATCTCGTCGAGGTCGTGCGCGTGAATTGACAGCCGCTTGTGAGTTCGCTTCAAGCTGCGGCTATTAGCGCGCAGGACAGGTTGCACTTCGCATGAGCCAGACCGCTAGGCCGAAGCGGCCGGAATTTCCCGCTGAGCGCTTCGACGCCTTCGCCACACCGTTCAAGCACTTCCTCCACACCGAGGCGGCGGGCGGCATCGTGCTGCTGCTGGCGGCGGTCGCGGCGCTGGTCATTGCCAATTCCGCTTACGGGCCCGCGTTCGAGGCCTTCTGGCAAACGCCGGTGGGTCTCAGCGTCGGCAACATTCAATGGGAACACTCGCTGCGCCACTGGATCAATGACGGCCTGGTGACCTTGTTCTTCTTCGTGGTAGGGCTCGAGATCAAGCGCGAGGTCGTCACCGGCGAACTCAGCAAGAAGGGCGCGATCGTGCTGCCGTTCGCCGCGGCGCTTGGTGGCATGTTGGTTCCGGCCGCGCTCTATCTGGGCGTTGCCCCGGAGGCGCCTTCGGGTTGGGGCGTGGTGATGGCCACCGATATCGCCTTCGTGGTCGGCTGCCTGGCGCTGCTCGGCAAGCGCGTCCCGGACAGTCTCAGAGTGTTCGTGCTGGCGCTCGCCATCATCGACGATATCGGCGCGATCCTGGTGATCGGCATCGGCTACAGCCACGGATTCCATGTCGTGCCCTTCCTGCTGGCGCTGGGCGGCCTTGGCGTCACTGCCTTGATGCAGTGGCTCGGCGTGCGGCCGGTGTCGGCCTACTGGGCGGTGGGATTTCTGACCTGGGCGGCGCTGCACGAATCCGGCATTCATCCGACCATCGCCGGCGTGGCGCTCGGTCTGCTCACGCCGGTGCGGTCCTGGGTCGACGAGACCAAGTTCGATCATTTCCTCTCCTGGGCGCGTGGGACGATGCGCCCCTTGGAAGGCCAGCCGCCAGAGGAAGTGCGCCGCGCCGTGGCGCGTGCCGCCAGGGAAAGCATCTCGCCGCAGCGACGTCTCGAGAACAGCGTGCATCCCTGGTCGGCCTTCGTCGTGCTGCCGCTATTCGCGCTCGCCAATGCTGGGGTCGCCATCGAGGCGGTCGACCCGTTCAATGCGATCACCTTGGGCGTGATCGCCGGTCTCGCCATCGGCAAGCCGGTCGGCATCTTCCTGTTCGCCTGGGGAGCCGTAGCGCTCGGCATCGCCCGCAAGCCGAGCGACATCGGCTGGCCGCACATGCTTGGTGCGGGCGTGCTCGCCGGCATCGGCTTCACCATGGCGCTGTTCATCGCCAATCTGGCCTTCGAGGGCGTTGCCCTTGAATCGGCGAAGTTTGGCATCCTGCTCGCCTCGCTGATCGCCGGCATTGTGGGCATGGCGATGCTGCTTGCCGTCACCGCAAGGAAGCCGCGCCTGTCCCCAGCGTAAGGGGGAGGTCGGGCTCGCCTCGCGGGCTATTCGGCGGCCGCGCTGTTCTCGGCGTCTTTGGCGCTCACTTCTTGCAGCACGGTGAAGGTTTCGAGCTCGGGATGGCCGAGATAGAGCGGCTTGCCGGTGCCGGCACTGGCATGCGCCTTGCGGAAGGCCTCCGACCGCGTCCAGGCGAGGAACGCGGCCTCCGAGCGCCACAGCG
>DATICH010000018.1:0-25968 GCA_035456885.1 Methyloceanibacter sp. | reverse complement strand
TTCATGGGGACCGACGTCGACCAGCCCCGGAACCTCGCCAAATCGGTGACCGTGGAATAGAATAAGCCTCGGATTTGCCCGATTTTACTGGTTGAGCAAGGACATGGCGGACCAACGGAAGTCTTTCCGGCCGCGCCGTCTTGCTTTCGGCGGGCGCCTCGTTCCGCACGCCTTGGTTTTAGCCGCCGGGTTCGCCTTTTGCGTCGCCCTGATGCCGGCCGTCGGCCAAGAAGCCGGACTAAAGAATGGCGCCGCCTCGCTCGCCGCCGGCAAATATGACGCGGCGGTGCGGCAGCTCTCCGCCACCATCAATTCCGACAATGCATCGCGAAACGACGCTGCTCAAGCCCTCTATCTCCGCGGCATTGCCTATCGCAAGCTGGGCGAGCCCGCCCGCGCCGTGTCCGATCTCGGCGCCGCTATCTGGCTGGGGCTGCCGGAGAACGACCGCGTCAAAGCACTGGTCAATCGCGGTCTCGCCTATCAGGCGGCGGGGCTGAGCAACGAGGGCGCCGCCGAGATCGCGGCCGCGCGCAAGATCGGCGGCAGCCGCGAGGTCGATCAACTGATCGCCGAAGGCGGCGGTGCGCCACCGAGCGCGGCCGCCATCGCCGCCTTTTCCACCGAAGTGCGCCCGGAGAGTGGAAGCGCCTCTAGTACCCCGCCGCCCGAGGAGACATCGACGAATTTCAGCACGAGCGTGCGCGGCACGCCTGCGCCTCCCTCGACCCGTACCGCCGATGCCTCTCCTGGAAGCTGGAGCACTTCAGTTTCCGATGATTCGCGCCCGGCCACCAGCAGCAGCGGCAATCGTCTCACGCGCTGGTTCGGCTCGCTGACCGACTCGTCCGGATCGCCGCCGGCTACGCAACCGGCACCCCAGCCGAGCCCCGCATCCGCGCCGCCTGCCGCCCAACCGAGCCGACCAGCACCGCAGCCAGCCGCGGCCCAAGCGCCGTCCACCGGCTGGTCGACGGAGATCCAGCAGACCTCTGCCGGCAGGAGTGGCGGCGGGGAAAGCTCTAGCCGCTGGTCGCGGCTCTTCAACCGGACCGCCGGTTCCGACCCGCAAGTTCAACCGGCCCCGGCGCCTGCCGCCTCCGGGGCCTATAAGCTGCAGCTTGCCACCAGCCGATCCGAAGCCGAGGCGAAAGCTCTGTGGAAAAAAGTGTCGCAAACGCAAAGTCTGGGCGGCATCCAGCCCGAGATCGAACGCGTCGAGATCGGTGATTTCGGCACATTCTATGCCTTGCGTATCGGGCCCGTCCCGGACAAGTCCGAAAGCCTTAGAGTCTGTAATGCGTTGAAGCGGAGCGGAATCGACTGTTCGCCCGCCGAGCAATGAGCGCATATCGTCGCGTGCGGCGTTGAGGGCCTGGCCCGCGTCCCGCGTAATCAAGCCACCTCACATCTGCAATGAGGATGTGGTAAGCCGCGTCCCCAGCAATTGCCACGCAATGGGTAGGTTAGAGTGGATCGATCTGAAAGCGCCATGAAGAGCAAGAATAAACCCGCAAGCGAACCAGAGCAGGGGGCCGATCCGCTCCAGCAGCAATTCGGACTGCTCGGCGCCGACGGACCGCATTCTTCCCATCTCGGCGCGCGGCTGCGCGGCTATTTCCTCACCGGCCTGATCGTCGTTGGCCCGGTGGCCATCACCATCTATGTCGTGTGGTGGTTCATCAACCTGGTCGACGGCTGGGTGAAACCGCTTATCCCCAAGACCTACCTGCCCGAGACCTACATTCCTTACAACGTGCCCGGCGTCGGCCTGATCGTCGGCATTCTGGCGCTGATCGTGATCGGGGCGCTGACCGCCAATCTGTTCGGGCGGACCATCGTCAGTTACGGCGAGATGATGCTCGACCGCATGCCGGTGGTGCGCGGCGTCTACCGGCTGCTCAAGCAGATCTTCCAAACCATCTTTTCCAGCACCGGCCATTCCTTCAAACGAGTCGGGGTGATCGAGTTTCCCCGCCGCGGGCTTTATGCGCTGGTATTCATCTCGGGCGATCCGCCCTCGGAAGTAAAGGACCGGCTTGGCAATGGCGAGGCGTTGATGACTGTCTTCATGCCGAACGCGCCGAACCCGACCACCGGCTTCGTCATGTTCATGCCGGCCAAGGACGTGACCTTGCTGGATATGGCCATCGAGGACGGCATCAAGATGGTGGTCTCCGCGGGTCTAGTCACGCCGCCACAGGACCAGCTCAAGAAGCTCGCGGAAGAGGCCAAGACCAAGAAGCCCATGCCCGAAGAAGAGCCGGTCATCTGACGCGCTTCATCCCGCCCGCATCAGCTTCACCGCGTCGTCGCGCTCGAACAGATAGAGCAAGAGCTTGAGTTTCGCCGCGTCCGGACCTTGCAGTTCCGGGTCGCGCGAGAGGATCAGTCGGGCCTGATCGCGCGCCGCCTCGAGCAAGTCCTGGTGCTCCGGCAGGCTGGCGATCCGGAAGCCTGGCAAGCCACTTTGCCGCGTGCCGAGCATCTCGCCGCCGCCGCGCAGCCGCAGATCTTCCTCGGCGATGACAAAACCGTCCTCGGTCCGGCGCATCACGTTGAGCCGCTCCCGCGCCGTCTCCGACACAGGTTGTCGATAGAGTAGCACGCACGAACTCTCCTTGGCGCCGCGCCCGACCCGGCCGCGCAATTGATGCAATTGAGCGAGACCGAAACGCTCGGCATGTTCGACGATCATGATCGAGGCATTCGGGACGTCGACGCCAACCTCGATCACTGTGGTCGACACCAGGATCGCGAGCTGCCCCGAAGCGAACGCCTGCATGACGCGGTCCTTGTCCTTGCCAGCCATCTTGCCGTGGACCAGGCCAACCTTGTCGCCGAACCGCTTCTGCAACGCGGCGTGGCGTTCTTCCGCCGCGGCGATGTCCAGTACTTCGGACTCCGCAACCAGCGGGCAGACCCAATAAGCTTGTGCGCCGGTCTTGACGGCGCGTGCGATGCCTTCGACCACTTCGTCGAGCCGTTCGAGGGGTACGGTGCGAGTCGTCACCGGTTTGCGTCCGGGCGGCTTCTCGTCGAGCCGCGAGACGTCCATGTCGCCATAGCTCGTCAGCAAAAGCGTGCGCGGAATCGGTGTGGCCGTCATCACCAGCAGCTCGGCGCCCGATCCGCTCCCTTTGGCTTGCAAAGCTAGCCGCTGATGCACGCCAAATCTGTGCTGCTCGTCGATCACCACGAGGCCAAGGCCCTTGAACACGATATGCTCCTGGAACAGCGCGTGCGTGCCGACGAGAATGTCGATGCGTCCGTCCTTCAGTGCCTCGACGATCCCGTCGCGCTCGCGACCGCGCTCGCGTCCGGTGAGCAACGCAACGCGCAAGCCCGCCCTCGCGGCGAAACCGCTGATCGTGGCGAAATGCTGGCGCGCGAGAAGCTCGGTCGGCGCCATCAGGGCGGCTTGCGCGCCGGCCTCGACCGCACGCGCCATGGCGAGCAGCGCCACCACTGTCTTGCCGCTGCCCACATCGCCCTGCAGTAGCCGTAACATGCGGTGCTCGCTGCCCAAATCGGCATCGATCTCGGTGAGCGCGCGCTGCTGCGCCCCGGTCAGCGCGAAGGGAAGCGCGGCGAGAATGGCTTTGCGGATCTTTCCGGTGCCGGTGAGCCGGCGCCCGGCGCGCCGCTTGAGCCGAGCGCGGATCACGGCGAGCGCGAGCTGATTGGCCAGCAATTCGTCATAAGCGAGTCTCGCCCGTGCCGGCGCGGCGGGCAGGAGATCGACCTCGTTCTCCGGCGCATGCAGCTTGGCGATCGCATCGGCAAAGGCGGGGAAGGTAGTTTGCGCGAGCAAACCGGCATCGATCCATTCCGGCAGCGCCGGGAGTTGGTGCAGCGCGTCGCCGATCGCCTTGCGCAGCACATTATTGGTGAGGCCCGCGGTCAGCGGATAGACCGGCTCGTGCAGGGGAAGCGCGCTCGCGCCTTCTGCCTCGATCGCGGCCACGTGGTCGGGGTGCGGCATTTGCAGCCAGCCGTCATACGATTCGAGCTTCCCCGAGACCAGCCGCTTGCTTCCCGCCGGCAACAACCGCTTGAGATAGGTCGGATCGGCATTGAAATAGACCAACTCGAGCGCAGCGCCAGCCTCGTCTTCGACCAGCACACGGTACGGCGCACGCGGCCCGGGATGTCGGCGCCCGCCGCCCGGTCGGTGCTCGGTCACGGTGACTTCGAGCGTGGCGATCTCGCCCACCCGCGCCTCGGCGATGCGTGGGGTGATCGGCCGGTCGATGACCGAGACCGGCAAGTGCCATAGCAAATCGATGACCCGCGCATGCGCGCCCTCATGGCGCGGCGCCACAAGCTTGTTCAGCAGGCCCTCGACCTTCGGCCCCACGCCTTTGAGCGAGCGCACCGTGGCAAACAGCGGGTTCAGTCGGGGAGGCCGCATGGCGAGGCGAGAGAAATCCACTTAAGCTTGACAGATTGCGCTCGCCCGCTCTAACCCACAAGACGCGGCACAGGAAGCATGCTCATGGCTAGCGATCTTGGCATGCGCCGCCGCCGGGCGCTGTGGCGAGCGACGCATCGCGGTTCCAAGGAAATGGATTTCCTGCTCGGCCGCTTCGCCGAACACACGCTCGACAGCATGAATGCGAGCGAGATCGCCGTATTCGAGCGCCTGATCGAGACGCCCGATCCGGCGATCGAAAGCTGCGTGCTTGAAGGCTATTCCTTGGGCGAACCCGACCTCGACGAACTCGTGGAGCACCTCAGGCGTTTCCACGGCCTTATCCAGACCGACTGACCGACGCCTTTCCTGCCGATGTCACCCGAGCCGAAGCTTCCCGCCCTGCCTCTGGAGCGCCTGCTGCAGGGACAGCGCAACACGGCCGGCGGCGTGCCGGAAGGGTTCGACGCGCTTGTGTTGGGCGAGCTTGCTCGCCGCGCCGGCGCGCCGATCCTGCATGTTGCCCGCGACGGCAACCGGCTCGCCACCTTGGCAGAGGCGATCCCATTTTTCGCGTCCGAAATCGAGTTGCTCAGCTTCCCGGCCTGGGACGGTGTGCCCTACGACCGGGTGGCGCCCAACGCCGAGACCATCGCTCAGCGCATCGCCACGCTCGCCGCGCTCGTGCAACGCGGCGGCAAGGCTGGAAAGCCGCTCATCGTGTTGACCACGGTCAATGCCATCGTGCAGCGCGTGCCGCCGCGCGACTTCATCGCCGGCGCGAGCCTCAAGCTTCAGCCGGGCAATGTCATGGCCATGCAGGAGATGATCGAGCGGTTGGAAATCTCCGGCTATGCGCGGTCGGGCACGGTGACCGATCCCGGGCAATACGCCGTGCGCGGCGGCATCCTCGATCTCTATCCGCCGGGTGGAGAGCCGGTCCGGCTCGATTTCTTCGGCGACACCTTGGAGCAGATCAGAACCTTCGACCCCAACACACAACGAACTGCGGCGCGGCGGGAGATGATCGAGCTTCTGCCCATGAGCGAGTTGGCGCTTACGCCGGAGGTGCGCAGCGTTTTTCGTCAGCGTTATGTCGAACTGTTCGGCCCGGTGATGGGTGACGATCCGCTCTACGAGTCGATCTCCGCCGGCCGCCAGCATCAGGGCATGGAGCATTGGCTGCCGCTGTTCCACGACCGCCTCGATACCCTGTTCGACTATCTGCCGGATGCCGCCGTCACGCTCGATCCGCTGGTCGATGAGGCGCTGGCGCGCAGGCTTGAGCAGGTTGCCGACCATTACGACGCCCGCGCCCAGGCGCTGGAGCGCAAGGCCTTCGGCGCGCCGCCTTATCATCCCGTGCCGCCGGACAGTCTGTTTCCTAGCGAGGCCAATTGGCAGAGGGCGCTCGACAGTCGCAAGGTCGTCGCTCTCGATCCGTTCGAACACCCCGAAGCGCCCGGCTTTGTCTCCTTTGGCGGCCGCCAGGGACGCAGCTTCGCCGCCGAGCGCCAGACCGAAGGCGCCAACGTGTTCGACGCGGTGGTCGCCCACGCCAAACGGTTGAAGGGCGAGGGGAAGCAGGTGATCGTCGCCTGCTGGTCGAACGGTGCGCGGGAACGGCTGGCGACCCTCCTCTCTGAGCATGGCGTCGGCGACGCGGTACGCGTCGAGCATTTTGCCGAAGCGGTTGCCGCGCAACCGGGCGCCACGTCGTTTGCTGTGCTCCCGCTCGAGACCGGTTTCGAGGCGCCCGGTATCGCCGTGATTGGCGAACAGGACATCCTCGGCGACCGTCTGGTGCGCAAATCGCGCGGCAAGCGGGGCGCCGACATGCTCACCGAAGTGTCGAGCCTCTCGGTCGGAGACCTCGTGGTGCACTCCGACCACGGTATCGGCCGCTTCGCCGGCCTCGCCACGATCGAAGCGGTCGGCAAGCCGCATGATTGTCTCGAGGTGCACTACGCCGGCGGCGACAAGCTTTATCTCCCGGTCGAGAATATCGAGCTATTGAGCCGCTACGGCTCCGACGAGTCAGGGGTACAGCTCGACCGGCTTGGCGGCGTCGCCTGGCAGAGCCGCAAGGCGCGGCTTAAGCAGCGCATTCGCGATATGGCCGAGAAGCTGATCAAGGTCGCCGCGCTGCGCGAGTTACGCCAGGCGCCGGTGTTGAGCCCGCCTGACGGTACCTATGACGAGTTCTCCGCCCGCTTCCAATACGAGGAGACCGAGGACCAGGAGACCAGCATCGACGCCGTGCTCGAAGATTTGGCGAGCGGCAAGCCCATGGACCGGCTGATCTGTGGCGATGTCGGTTTCGGCAAGACTGAGGTCGCGCTGAGAGCGAGCCTGATCGCCGTGCTCGCCGGCAAGCAGGTGGCGGTGGTGGTGCCGACCACGCTGCTCGCCCGCCAGCATTACCACACCTTCACCGAGCGCTTCCGCGGCTTCCCGGTGAAGATCGCGCAGGCCTCGCGGCTGGTCAGCCCCAAGGAGCGCGCCGAGGTGAAGCAGGGACTTAAGTCGGGCGACATCGATATCGTCATCGGCACGCATGCCTTGCTCGCCAAGACGATCGAGTTTGCCGATCTTGGGCTGCTGATCGTCGACGAGGAGCAGCATTTCGGCGTGCAGCACAAGGAGCGGCTGAAGCAGCTCCGCGACGACGTGCATGTGCTGACCCTAACCGCGACGCCGATCCCGCGCACCTTGCAACTGGCGCTGTCCGGCGTGCGCGAGATGTCGCTGATCTCCACGCCGCCGGTCGATCGGCTCGCGGTGCGGACCTATGTGATGCCGTTCGATCCGGTGATCCTGCGCGAGGCGCTGCTGCGCGAGCGGTTCCGCGGCGGCCAGACCTTTTTCGTGGTGCCGCGTATCTCCGACCTCGACGAGGCCGCCGACTTCATCAAGGAGCATGCGCCGGAATTGAAGGTCGCCCGCGCGCACGGCCAGATGGGCTCGCGCGAGCTCGACCAGGTGATGAACGCGTTCTACGACCGGCAATATGACGTGCTGCTTTCCACCTCGATCGTGGAATCCGGTCTCGATATTCCCTCCGCCAACACTTTGATCGTGTACCGCGCCGACATGTTCGGGTTGGCGCAGCTCTACCAGCTGAGGGGCAGGGTGGGCCGCTCCAAGGTGAGAGCCTATGCCTATTTCACCATCCCCGCCGACGCGCGGCTGACACCCGCCGCCGAGAAGCGACTCAAAGTGCTGCAATCGCTGGATACGCTCGGCGCCGGCTTCGTACTGGCGAGCCACGATCTCGACATCCGAGGGGCGGGCAATCTGCTCGGCGAAGAGCAATCCGGCCACATCCGGGAAGTCGGCTTCGAGCTTTACCAGTCGATGCTGGAAGAGGCCGTTGCCGCGCTCAAGGGCGGCGAGGGGGCGGTGATCGAGGATCAGTGGTCGCCGCGCATCAATCTCGGCACCGCGGTGCTGATCCCCGAGGATTACGTGCTGGACCTGCAAGTACGTCTCGGCCTCTACCGCCGCCTCGCAGGCGTGGAGAGCCACGACGCCATCGAGGCCTTTGCCGCAGAGCTGATCGACCGCTTCGGTCCACTGCCCGAGGAAGTGCGCCACCTACTCGACGTGGTCGAGATCAAGGGCCTCTGCCGCCAGGCCGGCATCGAGCAGATCGACGCCGGGCCGAAAGGCGCGGTGATCGCTTTCCGCAACAAGAGCTTTGCCAATCCCGAAGGCTTGATCGAATTCATCCGCGACGAGGGCCACCGGGTGAAGCTCCAGCCCGACCATCGGCTGATCTACTATGCCAATTGGGAGACGCCGGAAACGCGGCTTGCTGGCGCCCGCGACTTGCTCCAGCGCCTGGTCAAAATCGCCCAAGCCGTGAAGCAGGCAGCTTAGGCCTAGACCTGCCGCAAGATCTCGTCGCGCAGCACACGGCCATCGGCGTCGCGCGGGATTTCGCGCACCACGAGCAGCTTGTCTGGGAACTTGTAAGGCGCCACGCCACGCTCTGCGAGGAAGCGGACGAGATCTTCCGGCGAGGAAGGCTCTGCTGGCCGCGGCATGATGGCGGCAAACACGCGGTCGCCCACGATCGGGTCGGGCAGCATGAAGCAGGCGGCGTCGAGAAAACCGGGAAAGCTCCGATAGAGCTCGTCCAGCTCGCTGACGGCAAGCGCGATGCCGCCGTGGCGGCGGAGCTCGGCATCGCTCTTGATCTGCAAGCTCGCGCGATCGTCGCTGCCCGGCGCGGCACGAAAGCCCGTGGCGACGAAGCCGTCGCGGTCGGGTGCGATCGGTCCCCCCGTCAGCCAGCGCCACCACCGGCCCGCGCAACAGAAGCTCGGCATAGCCTTCACGATCATGCTGCTCGCCGAATGCCGTCTCGACGAACACGGCGTCGTCGCCGTCCTGTTCCAGCCGGATCGGCCCAAGCGGAATCGGCTGGGGCACGCGCCTCACCTCGCGCCGCAGCACGACGCCCGCCAGATCGCCGAGTGGATAAAGATCGAACAGGAGCGGCGCGGCGCCGTCGAATGCGGGCGGCGGATCAGCGATCTCGGCCGTGGGCCAGACCGCCCCGAGTCGCCGCAGCCGGCAAGCGGGCCGTCGCAGCACCTCGTCCCTGGCTAACTCGGCAAGCACCGGGGCGGGCAACGCCGTGACTGTCGCGCCGGTGGCAAGCAGTTGCTCGATGAAGGCGGCATAGTCGAAGGGATGGTGCTGGGCGAGCGCGCCGCCGCTGATTAGCCAGGGCATCAACCCGAGCGAAAGCCCGATCGGGCCGGCGAGAGGATAGGGATTGAGGATCACGTCCTTGCGGTCGAGCGCGAGTGCGAGCACCGTCATCGCCCTTGCGCCAAAAGCTGCTCTTCGCTGCGAATGAGAGGCACGAGAGGCAGCCCGGCGCGCGCCGTGAAACTGATCATCGCCGGCCCGCGTCCGGTGTCCAAAGCTTGTCCTAGGTTTGGCACCGGCTCGCTCGCCGCAAGCACTTCGTCGAGGCACCCGACACCGTCCGGCAATACCTCGCCGAAGCCAAGCACGAAGCGCACTGAGAGCTGCTCCGCTGCGATGCCGCAAAGTCTCTCGGCACAGAGCTCGCCGTCGCCATGCGCAATCAGCGCCTTCGGCCTGACCGCCTCGCAAGCCATGCCGATCTCGTGCTCCCGCCAAAGCGTCGGCAACATCGCCACGCTGAGCCCGGCGCGCCACGCGCCGAGCAAGGTGAGGGGCGTTACCGCCAGATTTGGTAGCTGCACGGCGATCGTGTCGCCCGGCACGAGTCCAAGCTCGACGAACAACGATGCCAGCCGGTCGACCACCGCATCGGCCTCCCGATAGGTGAAAGTGCGCGGCGTTCCCCAACCGAGAGCGGCAAGGTTAGGCGGATCGGCGAGTGCGTTGGCCCCGGGCCAATGCTGGGCGCGACGCCTGAGCAAACCCTCCGAGGTGAGCGGGGCGGTCTCCGCGTAGCTCTCGAACGTCTCGACCGGAAGCGTGCTCATGACGGTATCAATTCTCGCGCGGACTTTCGGTTTCCGCCCTGGCGCCGGAAGGTTCGATCCACCAAGTGTCGATCTGAAAGCCGTAAAGCGGTGTCTTGTGCGGCCGCTTCAGATCGGTCCAATGCGCCACCCATTGGCGCGGCAGATAGAACAGTGGAATGACGTAATCGCCGGAGAGCAGCAAGCGGTCGAGCGCGCGCACCGCCGATACGAATTCATCGCGGCTCTCGGCCTTGAGCAGCGCCTCGATCATGGCGTCGACGCCTGGGCTCTTGATACCCGGATAGTTGAACGAGCCTTCGGTCACCGCAGCTTGGCTCCCCCAGCGAAACGACTGCTCATTGCCCGGCGACAGCGACGCCGGCCAGAAGAACTGGATCATATCGAAATCGTAAGTCTGCTTGCGGCGCTGGTATTGGGCGGAATCAACTTGCCGGATTCGCGCGTCGATTCCCACCTGTTTCAGGGCGCGCGCGTAAGTGAGCAGGAGCCGCTCCTGGGCGCGGGTCGCGGCAAGAATCTCGAATTTGAACGGTTCCCCGGTCTCCGCGTTGATCAGCCTGCCGCCGGTGAGCCGATAGCCTGCCGCCTCGAGCAGCTCGAGCGCCTCGCGCCGCCCGTCGCGATTCTCGCCCGAACCGTCGCTGACCGGAAAGACGAAACTGCCGTCCATGATCGTCGCCTTGACCTCGTCCGCGTAAGGCGCGAGCAGCTCCCGCTCGGCCTTGTCCGCCGGCCGCCCGTGCGACGACAAATCCGAACGCGCGAAATAGCTTTCCGTGCGCGAATATTGTCCGTGATAGAGGGTGCGGTTCACCCATTCGAAATCGAACAATTTGATCAGCGCCTGGCGCACGCGCTGGTCGGCGAAGAGCGGGCGCCTGGTATTGAACGCCAGCGCGGCCATGCCCGCCGGCGTCTCGACCGGCAGCTCCTCTTTGACCACCCGGCCGTCGCGAAGTGCCGGGAAATTGTAGCCCTCGGTCCAGCGCGTCGGATCATCCTCGGTTCGCAGACGGACCAGCCCGGACTTGAAGGCTTCGAACATGGAACCAGCGTCGCGGTAATAGTCGTAGCGGATTTCGTCGAAATTATAGAGCCCGCGATTGACCGGCAAGTCGCGGCCCCAATAGTTCGGATTGCGCTTCAAGGTGATCGACTTCCCGGGATCGACCTTGGCCACGGTATAGGGGCCGCTACCGACCGGCGGCACGAGAGTCGTCTTTTCGAAACGCTCCGGATCGATCAGATGGCGCGGCAGCACCGGCATCAGGCTGATGATTAGCGGCATTTCGCGGTCGCCGCTTGCGTCGAAAGTGAATCTGACCTTGCCTTCGCCGGTCTGCTCGACCTTGGCGACCTTCTTGTAATAGGAACGGTGGTTGGGTCGGCCATGGTCGCGCAGCAAACCGTGCGAGAAGATCACGTCTTCTACCGTGATCGGCGTGCCGTCCGAGAATTTCGCGGCCGGATTCAGGGTGTACTCGACGAAGCTCCTGTCTGGCGGCGTCTCGACCTTTTCCGCGATCAGGCCATAGAGGGTGAAGGGCTCGTCTTGGGCGCGGGCGAGCAGGCTCTCATAAACATATTCGCGAACGCCTTCGGACGGGGCGCCTTTGACGATCAGGGGATTCAGGCTGTCGAACGAGCCCTGCACCGCGAACACCACGCGGCCGCCCTTAGGAGCGTCGGGGTTGGCATAGGGAAAATGGCTGAAACCCTCCGCCTCGCGTGGCTGTCCATGCATGGCGAGCCCCGCTTGCGGCTTCGCCGCGGTGCTTGCGGGCAACACCAGCAAAAGGCCCGAAAGCAGTGATGAAATAGGGGCTTTCAACCGACAGCGCGCGTGGCTATAGATGCGTTCCGCATTGCAGCAAGAAGGTTAAGGGCAACAGCGCCCGGAACGCAATTGGCGGTATAATTGCGGGCGGTCGGGAAGGGGTCAGCCCACCGGAGAGCTGGCGAGGAAAGTCCTGCGATCCAAGGCTCGCAGCCACGCCTACGCCTCATTTCGGGTATTGACCCTATGAGCACGGGACGCGGGGCAAGAGGGTCGTCCGGTAGACCTATCCAGCCCGCGAAAAGAGGAAAGGCCGATGATGATTGGGTCCAGGGATGGTTGGAATTCGTTGAACCGGCGCGCGGCGCGACTGCTGGTCTGCGCGGGCGCAGGCGCGCTCGTTTTGGCGCTGGCGGGGCCGTTGGCGGTTGCCCAGCAACAGCCGGCAGCCGGTCAGGCGCAGCCTAAATCCAGCGCGGCGCCTAAGGCGCAGGCCGGCGCGCCCACCGCGGCCGCTCCCGCCGGCGGGACCGAAGACGCCTGGGTCAAGCTCTGCATGCGCAACGAGCAAACTCAGAACAAGGAAATCTGCCTCATCAACCACGAAGGGCTCGAGCCGAATACCGGCATGGTCCTGATCGCCGCCGCAGTGCGCAAGGTCGAGGGCGAAGAGAAGCAGCAGCTTTTGATCCGTGTGCCCACCGCCTATGCGCTGGTGATCCCGGCGGGCGTGGAGGTCAAGATCGACGAAGAGCAGCCCATTAAGCTGCAATACGCGATCTGCTTCCCCACCAGCTGCCAGGTCCAGATGGAAGTGACCAAGGAGCTGATGGACAGCATGCGCAAGGGCAAGCAGATGGTCGTTGCGGCGATGAACATCCAACAGAAGACGATGGGCTTTCCAGTCCCGCTCAACGGCTTCAGCAAGGCCTATGACGGGCCGCCCGTCGACAGCGCCAAATACGAGGAGTCGCGGCGGCAGCTGATGGAAATGTTCCGCAAGCGGCAGCAGGAGTTGGCGGCTAAGGCCGCCGAGGCCGAGCAGAACAAGCAGGCCGGGCAGCCTGCGCCCGCAGGCCAAGCGCCGGCCACGGCCCAGCAGAAGCAGCCGCAGGCCGCGCCGCCGCAATAGCTGGCGAGAACGCTAAACATCAAAAGGCCGCTCCGGAGAGATCCGGGGCGGCCTTGTCGCGTTAGCCCGCGTGACGGCGCGCTTAGTGCTCTTGCAGGAAACGGAAGCGGAAGACACCGCCCTTCAGGTCCTCGAACAGCTCGGCCACCTGCGGGTGGCGCAAAGGCTCGTCCGAAGCATCGGGCACCAGATTCTGCTCTGATACGTAGGCGATGTACTCAGTCTCCGAGTTCTCGGCGAGCAGATGATAGAAGGGCTGGTCCTTGTTCGGCCGGGCCTCTTTCGGAATGGAGCGATACCATTCCTCAGTATTGGAAAAAGTCGGGTCGACGTCGAAGATGACGCCGCGAAACGGATAGACCCGGTGGCGGACCACTTGGCCGATCTGGAACTTGGCGTTGCGGGCAAACATGACGAAACCTTACTCTCGAGTCCTTTGAGCCGATAAGAGCGAAGGCCAGCGGCACTGTCAACTTAACTTGAGAACACTCACGACCAGCGCCGGTTCGACCACATGAACTGTTCGGGCGTCTCTCTAATCCAGATCTCGAACTGGCGCTGGATGGCGGCGGTGATGGCGCGGATGTCCTCCGCCTGGTTGCTGGTGCGGGGGACCCTGAGCTCGTTTACATTGACGTCGAAACAGCTGCGGTTGCCGATCCTGACGCAGCGCCCGATCCAAATCCGCGCGCCAACCCGGCGTGCGATCATGGCCGCGATCGGCATGCTCTTGGCCGGATGTCCGAAGAACGGCACCTCGATGCCGTTCCGGTCGTAGAGATCGGAGATGAAGCCGAGCCGGCCGCCCCGGCGCACATAGTCCATGATCATGCGCGCGGTTTTTTGGGTCTCGTCCTGACCGGCCGTACGGCCTCGGCCGAACAGGCCTCCGGGATAGAGCCTAATGCGCTGCGCGCGCAGATAGCGGTCGACATAAGGGTTCTTGACCTGGCGATAGACGCCGGCAGGACGGACTCCCGCCGCGGTAACCGGCCACATGCCGATTTCCCAATTTCCCATATGCATGGTGACGATTAGTGCCGGCCCCATCTTGTCTTTGTAGCGGCCGATCCAATGGCCGTTGGTGATGTGGAGGCGATCGGGCTGGTCGATGAGCTTGTCGATGGTCATGGTCTCCACCATGACGCGGCCAAGATTTTCCCAGGCGGCGAGTGCGATGCGTTGCCGCTCCTCCGGGGTCTTCTCCGGGAAGGCACGCTCAAGATTGGCGAGCGCTCGCTTGTGCCGGCGGTTGCGCGATGCGAAGAAGCGCCAGAGCTTCGCCGAGACACTTCCGGCAAGGTCGATCGGAAACAGCCGGACAAAGCCGATCAACAGTCGCAGCACCATATACTCGATCCGATAACGCAGATCGAGCAACCAAGAGATCTGAACCTTGCTCACTCTATGCTCACTTCCCCACGACGGAGGTCTCAGGATTTAGTCGGACCGCAGTGTCCGGTTCTTGTCGACCTGCATCAAAATAAACAATTGCATGCCGAGGACCGCAAGGTACAACATCCTCTCCCGGTGGGGCTTTTTGCCTCTTTGCCGGCAATCGGGGTTGTAGGGGGGTGCGGTCTGAAAGCAAATGGTGCAGTCCGAACGCGAAGAGTTTCTGAGGGATTTCTGGTACGCCGTAATGCCCGCCCACAATTTGAAGGCGGGCAAGATGCAGGGCATGACGCTGCTCGGCGAGCCGGTGGTGATTGGGCGCCGCAGGGATGGTTCGGTCTTCGCCCTGTACGATGTCTGTCCGCATCGCGCCATGCCGCTGCATCACGGGCAGATGCTGCCCGAAGGCATCGAATGCTGCTATCACGGCTGGATCTTCGATTGCGACAATGGCCACTGCGTCAGCATTCCGGCCCTGACCGACAGGGATCCGATCGACGTCGATAAGATCAGGGTGCGGAGCTATCCCTGCCGCGAAAGCCAGGGCTTGATCTGGGTCTATTTCGGCGCCAAGCCGGATTCCGTGCCTGGCCCGGTGCCGCAACTTCCCGGCTTCGAAGGCCTGTACCCGAAGGTCGCCATCTCGCAGGTGTTTCCCTGCAACATGATCTGGGCGGTGATCGGCCTAATGGATCCGGCTCACGCCGGCTACGTTCACACCTCGTGGTGGTGGCGCACCGGCAAGCGGAAGCTGCGGGAGAAGCAAAAGCAGTACGAACCGGCCGAGCTTGGTTTCAAGATGTCCCGGTTCGCGCTGAAGAACAGCGCCCGGCCTTACAAACTTCTGGGCTCCGATGTCAGTACCGAAATTCGCTTTCAATTGCCCGGGCTTCGCTTCGAGACCGTCGAGGGCAGCAAGCATCGCGCCGCCGGATTCACCACGATCGCGCCGATCGACGACGACAACACGATCGTCAACCACTGCCTGTTTTGGACGGTGCCCGGCCTGGGTGTCTTCAAACCTCTGGCCAAGGCGATGGCCCACCAGTTTCTCGGTCAAGATCGGGTCGCCGCGCTGAAGCAGGGGGAAGGCCTGAAATTCGGCACCAAGATGATGTTCCTCGGCGACGCCGATCAGGAAGCGAAGTGGTACTTCCAGCTCAAGCGTGAATGGCTCGACGCCTCGCGCGAGAACCGTCCGTTTCAAAATCCGGTGGAGCCGAAGCTGCTGCATTGGCGAAGCTAGACCGGTCGCGGCGAAGGAAACCGAGTACCGCCTCGGCCGCCTTCTCGCTTGGCGGTACGCCTTCCGCCCCGAGTTCCGCGGCGATGGCATAGGCCTTGGCGACTCGTGCGGCGGTTCCGTCCTTGTCGGCCAGCAAGCCAACCAGGGCCTCCGATAAGACTTTCGGTGTGCAGCGATGTTGCAGCCGTTCCAGTTGCAGCTCCTCGTTCGCCATCAGATTGACGATGCTGACGAAGGGCACTCTCACCAAGGCGAGAAAGACTGCGACCGACAAATAAGACAGCTTTTGGGTGATGACCGTCGGCACTTTCGCCGCTGCCAGCTCCACCGCCGAGGTGCCGGACTTCACGAGAGCGATATCCGCGGCCGCCATCAGGTTCCGCCGTTCGTCAGGCTCCTCGACCAGCACCACCGGCACCGGCCAAGTTTGCACCTGTTCGCGCACCTGCGCCGCGACGTTGGGTATTGTTGGGATCGCGACTTTGAGATTTGGCACCGTGCTGGACAGTTGCCCGACCGTCTCGGCGAAGATCGGCATCAATCGGTGGACTTCGCTCTTGCGGCTGCCGGGCATGGCGCAAAGCAGGATGTCGCCGGCGCCGATCCGGTGTTTATTGCGGAAGGCTTGTCCGTCGCCGCCCTTGACCTTCTCGACTGCGGGATAGCCGACATAGCTGCAAGAAAGGCCGTGACGCTCGAAATGCGGCGCCTCGAACGGCAACAGGGTGATCAAGTGATCGAAGATGTCGGCAACCTTCCTCGCCCGCCCGGGACGCCAGGCCCAAACCGTCGGCGCCACGTAATGGATGATCGGAATGCCGAGCGGCTTGATCTTTTTTGCAACTCGCTTGGTGAAGGCCGGCGAGTCGATGGTGATGACGGCGTCGGGGTGCATCGCTGCAATGGCGTGCGCTGTCCGATCGATCAGCCGCCGCACGCGCGGAATGTGGCGTACCACCTCAGCCATGCCCATGATTGCCAGCTGGTCCATGGGGAACAAGGAATCGAGGCCGTTACGGATCATCTCCGGACCGCCGACGCCGGCAAAGCGGATCGTACCCTGTGACTTGGCTGTAAGCGCCGCCATCAAGGCGCCGCCGAGCGCGTCGCCGGAAGGCTCACCGGCGACCAGAAAGATCAGCGGGCGCGGCGCGCCTTTGTCCTTCACTTGCGGCAAAGCAACTAACTCCCGTCGCAGTCAGCAAGCATAGCGCAAGGGGTCATAGCGGGGCCAGAGGCGGCTACGGCCATGAATATCACTGTCGGCGTCAATCCCGTTCTCCTCGCATCAGACGGGGCAGCTCGGTCGGCGGAGTAAGTCCCACGCGCATTACGGCGCGGCGCAACGGCGGCAACGCCTTCAATCCTTGCATAACAAGTCCGCGCGCTGCCTGTAGCGGCGGAAGTGAGGTGAGCAGCGAACGGCTCATGAGATCGACGCCGAGCGAGCGCGTGATGACGTCGAGCCGGCGCGCACCAATATAGGCGTCGATCGTCTCGTGGTCGCCTGGGTCGCGCTGTTTGCCGAGCGCGCCCGCCACGCAGTCGGCGAGCGAGGCGGCGTCGCGAAAGCCGAGATTCAATCCTTGCGCGCCGATTGGCGGCAGAATGTGCGCGGCTTCGCCGATTAGCACGACTCGTTTCGCGCCGAGCCGGTCGGCAACCAGACCCGCGACCTTGAAGTCGGCCCGCGGACCGGTCTCGGAGATCTCACCCAGAACGCCGGCGAGACGCTCGGACAATGCCGTCGAAAAGTCCGGCGCGTCGAGCTGCATCAGACGCTCGATCTCGGCGGGCGAGCCGACCCAGATCAGGCTCGATGCGTGTGGATCGGGCAGGGGAACCGTGGTCACCGAGCCGCCTTCTCTATGCAGCTCGGTCGAGACGCTCTCGTGCGGGCGTGCATGGCTGAAGCTCGCCGCAAGCGCGGCCTGGTCGTAGAGCCGTTCGGTGACGCCGATGCCGGCACTTTTGCGGCAGATCGAGTTGCGGCCGTCGGCGCCAGCCACCAGACGCGCGGCGATTTCTTCGCCGTTGCTCAAGCTAAGCACCGCCCGGTCTGGCTCGAAGGCGACTTTGTTGACCTTTGCCGCGACGATCGCGGGCAGCACCGCTTTGGCGCGCGCGTGGAGCGTGTCGGTGAGCACGGTATTGGCAACGTTGTAGCCGAAGGCGGGTAAACCAATCTCCTCCGCCCTGAACTCGATCTCGGGCGCACGGATCAGGCTCTGCGAAGCATCGATGATGCGGATGGCCTCGAGCGGCGCTGCATGCGGCAGAATCGTCTGCCAGACACCGAGAGACTTGAGCAAATCGACCGAGCTCGCCAGCAACGCCGCCGTTCGCGTCTCGCGCGATGGGCCGTTGGCGGGCGAGGGGGCGCCGATCGCCGCGACATTGGCGCCGACCTCGGCAAGCGCGAGCGCGGTCACCAACCCCGAAGGGCCAAGGCCCACCACAACGACATCGCGGATCGGCTGAGCGCTCACATCGGACTCCTTCCCGCGCCGCTTCAAAAAGACGCCATGTGGCGAAGCCGCCACGGCGCAAATCCTTTTCCACCTCCTCCACAACAAAGCAATGGGCCAGCATTGTTGGACCCTATCGCTGCGGTAGACTTTGTCGCGTTCCTCGGATGGGACGCGAAACGATGAGGAATTCCAGCGTCACCGGGACCGGGCGGCATCGGGGGCCGAGCGTTGCCGAGAAGCAACAGCGGACCGCTAAAAATCCTCCCGTCGTCGGACTGTCACAAGCACGTCATTGCCCGCGAAATAGAACGGCTAAGGCACCCGAAAGGGAGCTTGCGCAATCGCGTGTCTGAGCAACGGGGAACAGAGAATTCCTTACCTAACAAAGCTTTAGCGAAACGAACGACAGCTTTTTAACAGTGGAGAGGGACATGATCGGGGGACTGAGCAAGATTAACCGTTATCTGCTCGCGGGGGCGGGCGCGGTCGGCCTGTTGGCTGCCGGGATGCCGGGAGCCAAAGCTGAGGATTTGAAGGAAATCCAAGCCCAGATCGAGCAAATGCAGGCGACGATCAAGGCGCTGCAACAGCAGGTCAACGATGCCAAGGCGCAGGCCGCCGAGGCGAAAACAGCGGCCGCAAGCGGGGGCGCCAGCGATATCGACCTGAAGGTCAAGTGGAAGGGTGCGCCTGAGCTCTCGAGTGCCGACGGCAAGTTCAAGATGAAGGTCCGTGGCCGCCTCCAGGCGGACTACAACGCCATCGACCAGGATTTTCCCATCACCGGCAGACCTGACGTGAACGCAGCCGAATTCCGCCGTGCGCGTCTCGGCGTCGAAGGCGTGGTGTTCTACACCGTGGAGTACAAATTCGAGGTCGATTTCGCCAATGACGACGTGTCGGTCAAAGACGCCTATCTCGAATATACCGGCCTTGTCGAAGACCTCGGCTTGCGCTTCGGCAATTTCAAGACGTTCAACACACTCAACGACATGACCAGCTCGCGCTTTATCACCATGATGGAGCGCGCCGCCTTGGTCGAGGCGTGGGGCTTCGATCGCCAGATCGGCGCCGGGGCGGTCTATGCCAAGGATCACTTCACGCTATCGGCAGGCATCTTCGGTCCGCCGGTCTCGACCGAGGAGACGTGGCTTGAGGACGTCAAGACCGGCGCCGCGCGCATCACGCTCGCGCCGATCAACCGGGACGTTAACGGCGTGCATCAGGTCGTGCATCTTGGCGCGAGCTGGCGGACGCGGGACGGCGCCGAGAATTTACGGGCCGGCACCAATGGTCCATTCCCGATCGGCGGTGTTTCCAACCCGGGTAACGACCAGTTCTTCCGTTACCGGGCGCGCGGCGCCGATTTGCATCTAGCCGATCGCTTCGTGTCCACCCCGCAGATCTTCAACAAGGATACGTTCTGGGGCGTCGAAGGCGCCGTGATCTGGGGTCCGTGGTACGCGGCCGGCGAATACACGCAGCTCGACCCGGAGATCGCGCCGATCTTCACCTTTACCAACAAGGATCCGACCTATACCGGCTGGTATGTCGAGGGCGGCTGGTTCGTCACCGGCGAGACGATGAGCTACAAGCATGGCGAGTTCGGCCGCATCAAGGTGAAGAACCCGGTGATTGGCGGCGGCAAGGGCGGCGGCTGGGGCGCCTGGCAGATCGTGGGACGCTACGATGTCCTCGACCTGACGGATCAGGCGCAGGCCATTCAAGCGGCTGCCCCGTTGACCTTGGGCGTGGGATCGGGGAACGGTACCGTGACTTTCTCGCAGAGTTCCCAAAGCTGCAGCATCTGCGGCGAGCAGAAGACCTGGGGTATCGGCATCAACTGGTGGCTCAACGACTACACGCGCTTCCAGTTCAACTACAACGAATCCGATATCGACGGCGGGCCGCTGCTCTTCACCAACTCCTCTGGCCTCGTCGTTTCTGCCAACAACAATGACGGCGCCAATATCAAGGGCTTCGGCATGCGTGCCCAAGTCGACTGGTAAAGCGGAAACAGACAGTCCCCTCCGCTTCCAGACCGCCGCCCCCTCACCGGGGCGGCGGTTTTTTCTTGGGTCAAGGCTCGAAATGCGGGCATGAAAAAAGCTCATCGAAGCGGAGGCCTCGATGAGCTGCTGACCTGGCGGCGGAGTTGCTTGCGCTATTGCGCGGAGGTCGAAACCTCGGTCGTGGTGAATTTGTCGAGCCCGGTCTTCAACATATCGACCGCGGCATTGACGCCGTCATAACCCTTCATCTCCACGACTTTGCGCCCATCGGGCAGTTTCTTGTAGACGGCGAAGAATTGCTCGATGCGAGCCCGCTCGATCGCTGGCAGATCGTCAACGGTCTTGATCTCGTCATAGGTCGGATCGAGCTTGGAGATCGGCACCGCGACGATCTTGTCGTCGACATCGCCGCCGTCGATCATCTTGAGAATACCAATCGGTCTGACACGAATGAGCGCGCCTGGATAGATCGGCTGGCGTGTGATCACCAAAGCGTCGAGCGGATCGCCGTCGGGACCCACGGTGCTCGGGATCGACCCGTAATTCGTCGGATAGACCACAGGCATCGATTGGAAACGGTCGACGAACAGCAGCCCCGTCTTGGCATCGAGTTCGTATTTGGTGAAGCTGCCTGCCGGGATCTCGATCACGACCTGCACGTCGGTTGGGTCGCCCTTCTGCGGAAAAGCGCTTGGATTCATGTATTCCGCGCTCACTGAGCCCGGCAGCAGTACCGCCGCGGCGAAGGCCGCGCTTAAGAAGTAGGTTTTCATGGTGTTCCCCATCTGGACGGTCGAACCAAAACGGCTGACCGTAAGGAGGGGTGATGACGCGACGATAACAGGCCTTGCGGGATCGCATTGTCGCCGTTCCAAGGGGCTCGGAATCGGCTGTTGCGCCGCTGCCACGCCAGTGCCGGAGCCTCAAAAAATAGTAAGAAGTAGCAGGGCCTTAACCCGGTTTCGTACAAGCTTGCATTGCTTGACCGCAGCCGTCATCTTTAGCCAGCGGAAATATGCCTATGCGCCGACTTGCCGCCATTGTGGGAGTTGCGGCTGCCTTGTCGTTCGGCAGCTGGCCAGCGCTCGCCTTTCAGGAAGAGAAACCGCCGCCGCTCGAAGAGGCCGCCGGCGCCGCGGCGCCGCAGGCGCCCGCCATGCATCTCGGCTCCCCCGCCACCGCCGAAACCGGCGCCCAGGCCGATCCGAAGGGTCTCAACCTGTTCGGCTACACTGTGCTGCCCAAGCTCGATTTCGGCCTGGATGTGCTCTACGGTCAGGATGCGCAGCAATTGCAGCTGCAGGGCCCGAGCACGATCGACGACGAGGGCGACGTCAGCGTTCTCGGCAAGGTCAAACGCCGTTTCTAGGCGCCCGCTTCATAACCCCGCTTGCGCTTCGCTTGACACAGGTTCTCTACGTTTGGCGGAGCCCGCATGACCGTACGGTTCGGCGCTGCCTTGGTGCATCTCCTGACCGCAAGCGGGGCGGTGCTGGCGCTGCTCGCTTTGCGCGCCGTGCAGCAGCACGACTGGCAGATGATGTTCGTGTGGCTGGGCCTGGCGCTGATCGTCGACACGGTTGATGGTCCGCTCGCCCGCCGGCTCAAGGTCGCCACCCTTTTGCCGCGCTTCAGCGGCGAGCGGCTTGATCTGATCGTCGACTATCTGACCTATGTGGTGGTGCCGGCCTATGCGTTGACCGAGGCACCGCTGCTCCCCGAGGCGACGCGGCTGCCGGCGGCGGCCGCCATCTTGCTATCGAGTTTGTTTCATGTCGCCGATCTCAACAGCAAGACCGAGGAGGGTTATTTCGTCGGCTTTCCGGCCATCTGGAATATTGTGGTGCTCTATCTGTTCGCGCTCGGCCTTTCACCTTTCGCCTCGCTCGTCGTGGTTAGTGGTTTCGTGCTGCTCACCTTCGTGCCCCTGTTTGCGGTGCATCCCTTCCGGGTCAGTCGCTTGCGTCCGCTTACCTGCGTTATGACCGCGCTTTGGACGGCGGCCGCCATGGCCGCGGTTCTCAATCCCTTTCCTTCGCCGCTCTTGATCCAGCTGCTGTTGATCACGACCGCCGCTTATCTCAGCGCCATAGGGTTCTATCGTGTTTTCCGAGGCGACCCGGGGTGAGTTCTTTGCCCGTGGACCTTCCCTCCGAGCTACGCTATTAGCACTCGCCGTAACCAAGAACCCAAACCGTTAGCACCTCCGGCACTCCCAGACGATGCTCGAACTCCTCACCGATCCTCACGCTTGGGCGGCGTTCATTGCCTTGAGCGCAATGGAGATTGTGCTCGGTATCGACAACATCGTCTTCATCTCGGTGATGGTGCAGCGGCTGCCGCCCGAACAGCGGCTCTGGGCGCGGCGCATCGGCCTGGCGCTGGCGCTCATCTTCCGCGTCATCATGTTGGCCGGCATCGTCTGGTTCATTCACATGACGACGCCGATCTTCTCGATCGGCGAGTATCAATTTTCCTGGCGCGATTTGATCCTATTGGCCGGCGGCCTGTTCTTGCTGGTGAAGGGTACCCGCGAGATCCATGAGAACATCGAAGGCGAGGATGAGACGGTGGGTCGCGCCGTCAGCAAATCGATGACCTCGGCCATCGTGCAAATCGCGCTGATCGATCTCGTCTTCTCGGTCGATTCCATCATTACCGCGGTCGGCATGGCCGATCATATCGAGGTGATGATCGCCGCCGTCATGGTGGCCATCGCCGTGATGTATTTCGCCTCCGGTCCCGTTGCGCATTTCATCGAACGCTATCCGACGACCAAGATGCTGGCGCTGTCCTTCCTGCTCTTGATCGGGGCGGCGCTCGTCGCCGACGCGTTCCATTTCCACATTCCGCGCGGCTATATCTACTTCGCCATGGCCTTCTCCGGCGCGGTCGAGGCGATCAACGTGCTGATGATGCGCAATCGCCGGCGCGCGGCCGCCAAGGTTAAAGCCGGGCAGCAAAGCAAGGGTTGAGGCCCAAATCGTCTTAACTTTGTCACGCAAATAGCGCGAGCGCGCCCAAGTTTGACCGCCTTTGCAGGACGCTATCCCCTAATCTCATGTGACAATTTCAAGACCTACAAGACCTAAGGGGATGCGATGAAAATCGGAGCGTTTGTCCTGGCTGTGAGCCTCGTGCCAGCCGCGACCGCCTTGGCCGAGCCGGTGACGCTCGCCGGCGATGAGTTGCGCCAGGCGATCAGCGGCAAGACTGTCTATCTCAACATCTCCGGCTTCGAGCTGCCGATCCGCTATGCCGCCAATGGCCGCATGTCGGGCAAGATGAGTACCGTGGCGGCAAGCTTCTCGCGCGGCGACGGCTCGCAGGATCGCGGTAAGTGGTGGGTGTCAGGCGATCAACTTTGCCAGCAATGGTCGAGCTGGATGAACGGCCAGTCTTATTGTTATCGGCTCACCCGCAACGGCTCGACCGTGCAATGGGTGCGCAACGACGGCCGCTCCGGTACCGCCCGCATTGGCGGCTGAGCCTCGATCGCCTCGGATAGAGCGTTCTGAGACAACAACATTTCTTGAGTTGAGGAGCCGCGCCCGCGGCTTCTCGCGGTTTGTCGGTGCGGCGTGCGCCGTTGCGCGAAAGTCACAAGCGCATGACGAAGTTCGCCGCGACGCCGGCGCGCGCTTGCAGCCCACGCGAAGGCTGCATAGAGTGATATCCTCGTTTTTGTATGTCGTTTGCGTCGCCTGCCAGTAGCGTTCGTGTGAGTTGCGTTCGTACCTGTCGCGTGCGTAGCGTTGTCGTCAGATTCCAATCATGTAGAGGCGTTGCGGCGCGGCCCGCGGTCTTGGAACCAGTGGCGCGCACAAAACCCCTCCGTCACGCCAAACCTGACCGGGCTCACGCTCAGCGTGGCCGAGCGTCAGATGGGACCCATTAGCGGCGGACCGATCAATTTCTCCTTCACCCGGCTCAGGCACGCTTCGTTGCGCTTCGCCACTTTGACCGGCGCCAATCTCGAAATGGCCGATCTGTCCGACGCCGATCTCAGCGACGCACGACTCGAAGGCGCCAATCTGAGCGGAGCCGATCTCTGCGAAGCGCGGCTCGACCGTGCCGACTTCGCCGGCGCTAAGTTCGCCGGCGTCAATCTTGCCGGAGCGAGCCTGCTCGAGGCGCGGAATTTGACCCAAGGCCAGATTGACGAGGCGCTTGGCGATCCTTTGACCGTGCTGCCGCCGCAACTCATCCGGCCTGCCGGCTGGGGCGGCGCGACTTCGCAGGTCGTCAGCCGGTCGGCCCTGCAAGAAGCGGCAAGCGAGGCCAACGGCAAGACGCTGCTCACCCGTGGCGACACGGTCTCCTGGCTGGTCGGCGGTCCACGGCGGCGCGTCGAGATGGAACCGGCCTTCACCCAGGCGCTGCCTGAGCGCGGCTGAGCTCCACTAGAAATCGATGCGGATGGTGTATGAGGTCGAGCCGGAAGGCGGCGGCGGGAAGGGCGCGGCGCTGCGTACGGTTTGCAGCGCCAGCTGATCGATCCGCGCATTGCCGCTCGAGCGGGCGATGCGCGCCGCTCCGAGCGAGCCGTTGCTGCTAATGGCGAAGGCGACTGAGGCGCTGCCGCGCTGCCGCGCCCGCGGCTTATGCCGCGCGAGTCGCGCCCAGACCTGGCTGGCATAGGCGCCGCTTGAGGGTCGTGCCGTTGCCGGTCTTGAGGCGGCGGGCGCCGGGTCGTCGGCGGGGGCGAGCGCCATCGGCTTTGCCGGGTCCCAGAAGCCGAACAGGCCGCCCAATGGCGGCGTCTGTTGCTGCGGCGCGGGTTGGGCAACTTGCCGCTCACGCGGCTGAGCGGCCGCCACGGCAGGCTTCGACGCAGGCGCGGTCTCTTCTACCGGCGCCGGCTCGGCGACTTTCGGCTCAGGCGGCGATTCAGGCTTGCGCCGCGGCAACGGTGGGGGAGGTGCCGTGGGCGCCATGGCGACTGTCTGGGGCGTCTCGGGCTCGGTTTCGCTAGTGGCTGGCTCAGGCGCAGGGGGAAGCGCGACGGCTGCCTCGGCGACCTGGTCCGTGGCAGCGTCGGTCTTCTCGTGGAGAGCCGCCTCTGGCCGGGCAGGGGGGAGGCCAGCGAGCATAGTGGCGACCTCCTCGCTTGCGGCGTCCGTCGTGTCGCTGGCAATGGTGCGCGCCTGCAAGACGTTCAGCAGGTCGGCGATTTGATCTTTGGCGGTATCGGCGCTGGCGAGCAGGATCGGCCGTTCCGGTATCGGCGGGGTGGCCTCCGCCAGCTCGGCCGGCGATTCTACCACGATGGCGATGTCGGGAGCGCCAGCGGACCTCTCCGTTACGGCAGGCGACATGTCTTCGACCTCCCCGGAGGTCTCGGAATCGGGCGGTGAGCCGAGCGCCGCGAGCGCATGTTCCGCGGGCGAAAGCATCTCGGCGGGGGCAGGCAAAAGCGGATCGGCGTCGGTCGTCTCTGCGAGCGCCACCGGCTCCGGCAGCGCCTGCTGGTTCAGGCCGAATGACGTCGACGCCGTATGCACGCCGTCCGCCGCGTCCTCGGTCGCGGCAAAGTCGGTGTCGGTCTGATCGGAGACAGGCGGTGCCGAGGCGGTTTCCAGCTCCACGGGGATTTCGGCGAGGCGCGCCGCGTCCGGCGTGGACGGCTCGGCCTCGATCGGCGGCCTGCTCCAGGGGGCAGTCGAGGTGAGCAGCAGGAGCGTGCCGCAGACCAGCACGGAGCTGGCGCTAACCGTAGCCAAGGTATGCAGAAATCGGTGTTCCGACACGGCGCTTTCGACCTCGCTCAACAAAGCCCATTAGCACCTTGATAAGGTTAACGATTGGTTGATGGGCCCGCGGCGCGGCTGTCCGGGCGGCTTGTTAGACCGTGCGGGGCCGGCCCGCGACTGCGCGAATCATTTCGGATCCTGTGGCAATTCCGCCACCAATTCCCCGCGGAGATGTGCTTTCAATAGCTTTGTTCTCAGTGAGTTCAGTACCACTACGCGTATCTGTATGGGGGCTAGTATGCGTATGCGTTTGATCGCCGTCCTGGCGGTCCT
>DATICH010000017.1:0-2665 GCA_035456885.1 Methyloceanibacter sp. | reverse complement strand
CCGGCGATACCGGCTGGGTGGAGGTGCTGTGCGACGTGGCGCAAGGCGCCGATCTCTTCATTTCCGAATGCTTCCAATATGATGTCGTGCTTCCCATCCATCTCGACTACCAGACCATCGACGCCAATTATGCGCGGCTCGGAGCTAAGCGCGTGCTGCTGACCCATATGGGGGAGGCCATGTTGTGGAATGTCGCCAAGGTCGATCCTGAGCGTTATCTCATCGCCCATGACGGGATGATCTTGGATCTATGACCATGACGCGCCCGATCGAGCTTGAGGGCGTGCTCGCTGCCATCCGCGCCTGCCGACATTGTATTGACACGCCGCAGGGCAAGCCTTTGCCGCACGAGCCGCGCCCGGTGTTGCGCGCGAGCCACACGGCGCGGCTTGCCGTGTGCAGCCAGGCGCCGGGCACCAAGGTTCATCTGTCGGGGACGCCTTTCACCGACGCTTCCGGCGACCGCTTGCGTGGTTGGATGGGCGTGACGCCGGAAGAATTCTACGACGAGGCGCGGGTCGCCATCGTGCCGATGGGGTTTTGCTTCCCCGGGCAGGACGAAAAGGGGGCCGACCTGCCCCCGCGCAAGGAATGCGCGCGGCTTTGGCACAAGCAACTCTTCGCGGCGCTGCCGCAACTCGAGCTGGTGCTCGCCGTGGGCTCTTACGCGCAGTTCTTTCATCTTGGCGATGCGGCCGGGGCGAGCTTGCAGCAAACCATGCTCGCCTGGCGCAAGCATTTGAGGCGCCAGGCGCGGCCGCGCGTCTTGCCGTTGCCGCATCCGTCCTGGCGCAACAATAAATGGCTCACCGACAATCCCTGGTTCGAGCGCGAACTTCTGCCGGTGCTCCGCCGCGAGGTGCGCCGGCTGCTCTGAATCTACTTGCGCGGCGTAGAATAATAATCTACGGGTCACGGGTATGTTGCTGGCTGAAGCAATTCTGTTTCGGTATCGCCTGAGTAGCAGCAAAAATATTTCCGGGGCCCGATGCTCGACAGAATGGACCGCAAGATCCTCGACATCCTCCAGCGGGACGCGACCCTGCCGGTGGCCGAGATCGGCAAGCAAATCGGGCTCTCTACCACGCCGTGCTGGCGCCGCATCCAGAAGCTCGAAGAGCTCGGCGTGATCCAGCGTCGCGTCGCCATTCTCGATCCGAAGAAGGTCAATGCCGGGGTGACGGTGTTCGTCTCGATCACCACGAGCCATCACACGCAAGACTGGCTCGATCGGTTCCACCGGACCTTGAAGGACTTTCCCGAGGTCGTCGAGTTCTACCGCATGAGCGGGCAGGTCGATTATCTGCTGCGCGTGGTGGTGCCTGACATCGAGCATTACGACCTGTTCTACAAGCGGCTAATCAGCCGCATCGAGCTGACCGACGTGAGCTCGGCCTTCGCCATGGAGCAGATCAAATACACGACTGGCCTGCCGCTCGATTACGCCGTCGAGGAGAAGAAGGCCTAGAACGCCAGGCTAAGCGATCGAAGGTGGTGCGAGCCCGTTCTGTTGGCACGCCGCCGTCAAGGTGTTGAGCATCAAACAGGCGATGGTCATGGGCCCGACGCCGCCCGGCACCGGGGTGAGGGCGCCGGCCACCTCGGCCACTTCGTCGAACGCAACGTCGCCCACCACTTTCGATTTGCCGTCGCCGGCCGGCACGCGGTTGATGCCGACGTCGATCACGGTGGCGCCGGGCTTGACCCAATCGCCCCGCACCATCTCCGGCCGTCCGACCGCGGCAAACAGAAGGTCGCCGCGGCGGGATATGGCGGGAAGATCGCGGGTCTTGGAATGGGCGACGGTCACGGTCGCGTTCTCCATCAGCAGCAATTGCGCCAGCGGCTTGCCGACGATGTTCGAGCGGCCGATCACAACCGCCTCCATGCCGGCGAGCGAACCGTGCACCTTTTTGGCGAGGATGATGCAGGCGAGCGGCGTGCAGGGTACGAGGCCGGGGAGCCCCGTGGAGAGCAGCCCGGCCGTCAGCGGGTGAAAGCCGTCGACGTCCTTGGCCGGCGCAATCGCCTCGATCACCTTGCTCGAGTCGATCTGCGGCGGCAGCGGCAGCTGCACCAGGATGCCGTGGACCGTCGGGTCCTGGTTGAGCCGCTCGACCAGTTCCAACAATTCTTCCTCCGAAGCCGACGCCGGTAGCTTGCAAAGCATTGATCGCATATTGGTCGCCGCGGTCTTGGCGGTCTTGCTGCGCACATAGATTTCGCTCGCCGGATTGTCGCCCACGAGAACCACCGCGAGGCCCGGCTCGATATCATGCTCCGCGGTGACACGTTTGACGGCGTCGGCGATTTTCTGGCTGAACTCGGCGGCGATGGCCTTGCCGTCGATGATCTTTGCGGTCATGTCCCACCTTTGTCGTTGCGTTCGAGTCGCGCGATCAGGCTTGACGTATCCCAGCGTCCGCCGCCCATCGCCTGAATCTCGGCATAGAATTGGTCCACAAGCGCGGTTACCGGCAGGCTCGCGCCATTTCGCCGCGCCTCCTCGAAAACGAACGCGAAATCCTTGCGCACCCAGTCGACGGCGAAGCCGAAATCGAACTCCCCGTCGATCATGGTCTGCCAACGATGGTCCATCTGCCAGGATTGGGCGGCGCCCTTGGAGATGGTGGCGATCACCTTCTCGATGTCGAGACCGGCACGG
>DATICH010000016.1:0-3557 GCA_035456885.1 Methyloceanibacter sp. | reverse complement strand
GCGCGCCGTGACCCGCGCGCAGCTCCTTCTTCGACAGCTTGCCGATCATGGTCTTCGGCAGTTCGTCCCGAAACTCGATCTCGGCCGGAAGCTCGATCTTGGAGAGCTTGCCTCTAAGAAACTGCAACAGCTCCGTCGCCTGCGCTTCCTTGCCCTCCTTCAGCTTGACGAAGGCTTTCGGCGCTTCGCCGCGATATTCGTCGGGAATGCCGATCACGGTTACCTCGGCGACCGCCTCGTGCTCGTAGAGCGCGTCTTCGATCCGCCGCGGATAGACCTTGAAGCCCGAGGCGTTGATCATGTCCTTGATGCGATCGACGATGAAAATATAGCCCCCCTCGTCCATGTAGCCGACGTCGCCAGTGCGGAAATAGTGACCGACGAAGCTGGCCTCCGTCTCCTGCGGCTTGTTCCAATAGCCGGGCATGACTTGCGGGCCGGCAATGCAGATCTCGCCCGGCTCGCCTAACGGCATTTCCCGGGCGGGATCGTCGAGCGAGCGAATCGAGATCTCGGTGCCGGGGAGCGGGAGGCCGATCGAACCTTCCTTCACGGCGTCGACCGGATTGCAGCACGCCACCGGCGCGGTTTCGCTCAGGCCATAGCCTTCGACCAGCCCGCAGGCGCAGATCGATTCGAAGCCGCGCTTGACCTCGATTGGCAATGCGGCCCCGCCGACGATGCAATATTCGAGGGAGGAGAGATCGAACTTCTTGATGTGTGGATGCCGCAGCATCGCGTTGAATAAGGTCGGCACCCCCGGCATCATGGTCGGCCGCAGCTTGTCGATCAGCTTCAAGGTCTGGATTAGATCGAATTTCGGCACGAGAATCATCTGCATGCCGCGCGAAATGCTGAGATTCATCACCACGGTCATGGCGAAGACGTGAAACAGCGGCAGAATGCCGAGGATCCGGTCTTGCTGAGTTGTCGGGCGGTTCTGCCAGCGCTTTACCTGCTGCACATTGATGGTGAGATTGGCGTGGGTGAGCATCGCCCCCTTGGGCGTGCCGGTCGTGCCGCCGGTATATTGCAGCACGGCGATCGCGTCGGTGCCGAGCGCCGGTCTATCATAGTCGCCGTCATTGGCGAGGAGTTCCGGCTCGAACACGATCTTGCCCTTGGCGGGGGAAGCCTTCGGCTTGGCGAGCTTGGTCCGCTGCAACAGCTTGAAGCCCACCGATTTGAGCGCAGGGAGCAGCGACGCAAAGCTGGCCACCACGGCCTTTTCCAGCGTGCCGCGAGTGAGCATCGCTTCGACCTTCTCGAAGGTCAGCGCCAAGTCGAGCGTGACCATGATCCTGGCATTGCTGTCGCGGATTTGAAACTCGATCTCCTCCAAACTGTAGAGGGGATTGAAATTGACCACGGTTCCGCCGGCCTTCAGCACCCCGTAATAGAACACGACGAAGGTGGGCGTGTTGGGCAGCAATAACCCGACCCTCACCCCCGGACCGACGCCGAGCGCCCGCAAGCCTTTCGCCGCGCGGTCGGAGAGCTCGCCGACCTCGGCGAAGCTCAGCCGTTTGCCCATGAAATAGACACAAGACCGGTTGCCGTAGTCCCGGACCGCCTGATCGAGCAAACTCGCAACCAGGCTAGGCTTGAAATCAGCCTCCCATTGGACTCCCTCCGGATAGGATTTGAGCCAGGGGCGTTCGGGGCTTGCTGTTTGCGCGGGCCTCGCTTTCAAGGATGTCGGATTGGGGTTCCTCGCCATCACGCTTGCTATTTGTCTTGCTTTACTGCCGCTTAACCGCGGCCGTGTGCGGCCCGGCGGCCATCCGCCGCAAGGCCGCTCGATCACTATATAGTAATACCGGCGCGTTAAGCAGGAGTGGCGCGGTTGCCTTACTCCGGCGGGAATATGCTGAAACCGTGGCGCGGCGAGGCGCAAAAAGGCCAATTTTCTTGGCGATTAGAACTGCGTGCAGGGAATGAATCGGGGCGGGAACCCGGGTAGACTCGACGAGATTTTAAGTCTATTCCAATGCCCGGCTTGCCCTGGGATTAGCTATGATTTAGCCAGGGACTATTAGATCGGACCCCCCAACGGGGCAGGGAGAGCGATATGGACGAGACGGCTACCAAGATCATCGAGATTTTGCGTAAGAATATGAAGGATCCGTCCAAGAACGTTACGCTCGATACGCCCCTGAGCGAACTAGAGATCGAATCACTCGACTTGGCGGTGATCGTGTTCGATATTGAGGATACCTTCGGGATCGAAATCCCCTATAATGCGAATGAAGAGGTGGAGGCGTTCGCGACGGTTGGCTCCGTCGTTGACCGGGTGAAGGGCATTATCGCAGAGACGAAGGCTTCCGGCGCAGCGGCTTGAACCGACCATCCCGCTCGGGCGTCTTACCCGGACATCGACCACGCTTGGAGTTACGGCTTAGCTAGATGACACACACTAACGGGCGCAGACGCGTCGTGGTCACCGGCCACGGCGTCGTTACTCCTTTGGGCACGGGCGTAGACAAGTTCTGGGCGGCGCTCAAGAACGGCGAGTGCGGTATACGTCAGGTTCAGACCTTCTCGACCGAGGATCTTTACATCACGATCGCCGGCGAGGTGCCGGACTTCGATCCGAAGGAGCGCTTGCAGAGCAAGCCGCTTATGCTTGCCGACAAATATTCCCAATATGCCGGCTGCGCGGCGCAGGAAGCCGTCGCCATGTCGAAGCTCGAGGTCCCGCTCAAGGACGCGCAAGCCTATCGCGCCGCTTGCATCATCGGCTCCGGTGTCGGCGGTCTGACCACGCTCGAATTCTCCTACAAGATGCTGTTCAAGGAGAACAAGCGCGCCACCCACCCGCTGACCTTGCTGAAGGCCATCGGCAGCTCGGCCTCCGCCCATGTCAGCATCGAATATGCCATCAAGGGTCCGACCTTCGGCGTGGTGAGCGCCTGCTCGACGGCGACGCATGCCATCGGCCTGACCTACCGCATGATCCGCGAAGGGCTGGTCGATCTCGGCATTGCCGGCGCGGCGGAGGCGTCGCTCAATTGGGGCGCGACCCGCGCCTGGCAGGCGATGCGCGTGTTGAGCCCCGACGGGCTGTGGCCGTTCGCCAAGAAGCGCAACGGCACGGTTCTCGCCGAGGGCGCGGGCATCCTCATGCTCGAGGATCTCGAGCACGCCAAGGCCCGCGGCGCGCCGATCTTCGCCGAGCTGTTGGGCTACGGCATGACCGCCGACGCGGCCGACATGGTGAACCCGTCGATCGATGGTGCCTCGACTGCGATGCAGATGGCGCTCGACGACGCGGGCCTCGCGCCCTCCGACATCGACTATGTGAACGCCCATGGCACCGCCACCGCGGTCAACGACATCAACGAGACCCGCGCCATCAAACGGGTGTTCGGCAACGCCGCCAACAAGCTCTCGATCTCCTCGACCAAGTCGATGCACGGCCATTGCCTCGGCGCCGGCGGCGGCATCGAGGCGGTCGCCGCGGTCAAGGCGATCGGCGAGGGCTTCATCCCGCCCACGGTCGGGCTGGACGAGCCGGATCCCGAATGCGACCTCGACTACACGCCGAATGTCGGCAA
>DATICH010000015.1:0-3612 GCA_035456885.1 Methyloceanibacter sp. | reverse complement strand
AAAGTTGTGTTGCCGAAAATGGACTGAAGCGGCAGACCCGGGTCGCCCCGCGAATACATGCGCAAGCAGGTGAAGTCAGGCGTCATCGTATATTTGGTCACAAGACTGTTCGCCGCTTCGTTGGGCTCCGGAATATCGATCGAAACCCGCTCGCCCACGGCGTGATTGGAGAGTGCGGCAAGCAGCGATTGCGCGATCTCGGTTGTCTCGGCAAACAGCGGGCCGATCTTGTAGCCGATGCGGCATTTGCGCAAAACGCCGTAGCCTTTGAGCAGGTCCGCATCCATGCAAGCCCAGCCGACCGCGTGCGGCTGATCGATCCAAAGCTCCAGGAACCGGTCGCGCGGCGCGAAGAAATGGCGGCGATCGTAGGCGACCAGCTCGGCGAACGGCACGCTCGCAAGCGAAACGATCTCTGCTGGAATGCCGACGACGCCGGTCGGGGTAAAATTGTGACGTGTCGTGCGATGCGCGGCGCGGAAGCCGAGCCCGGCATAACGGTCCGCCATGGCTTCGACGCCGTCGATCCCCACGTTGCGGTCGCCGGCGTGATCGAGCAGTGCCTTGGTCAGGGAAAGCCCATAACCGTTACCGCGACAGTCCGGCTCGACAATGTAGAGCCCGGCGAAAGAAAACTTGCCGTCGTAGTTCATCGCGGCGCCGCTCGCGACCTGGCGACCGGCAAGCATGCCGGCAAAGAAACCGTCGGGATCGATCGCGTAGAAGCATTGCGCGTCGTTGACGCCAGGGTTCCAGCCTTCGCGCGCCGCCCAATCGATGGCGACCTCGACGCCAGCCAGTTTCATCGGTTCAATTCGGTAGTCGCCTTGCGGCTTGCTGGTTCCGGCAGGTTGCACTTCGCCCTCTCAAGCTAACGCGCGAGCTTCGCCCATGAGCCACGCTCATGACGAAGATAAGACATCTTCCATGTCGTTGTCCTCCACTCGGGTCTATACGTTGCACGAATGGATGACGAACGAAGCGGAGGGACAAATTCGTGAAAGTGCTAAGTGGGCTTGTGGTTGTTATCAGCGTTGTCCTGTGTTTCCCCGCAGTGGCCCAGTCGCCCGAGAATTTGGACCAACCGGCGGAGGGATCAGCCGCGTCGGCAGAATCGGCGACCGCCCCAAAATGCTTAAGGGCCTCGGTGAATCCGGTTACTGGCCACGCGATCTGTCTTGAGCCCCGAGGCGCCCCGGTCGACCCGCCGGCGCCCGAGGCCTTCGTGCGTCCGTGCAAGCCACGCGCCCACGACAATGAAGACTTCACCATGTATGAGCGCTATTCCGGCTGCTGAACCGGCTTGCAGCGACCGGGCTAGCTGTCGCGCAGGAGAAGGCGCGAGCGCAATGGCGGTAGCGCCTCAGCACTGCCCAGTGTCTTGAGCGTCGGAGGCAGGTTGAAGGCGGGGAGGATCGTGATCGCGAGCCCGGCGTCGAGCGCGGCGAGAATTCCGGCCGTTCCAGCACTCTGAATCGCCAGCTTCCAGGAGCGTCCGGTGCGGTCGAGCTCTTCGAGAGTCAGCCGCCGCCAACGGCAAAACGGCGGGTAAAGCGCGAGCGGCGCCGGCTCGTCCGGCTTGAGTTTCATCCCGCGTCCGGCAGCCCAGACCCGCCGCTCCCGGCACAGCGGAATCCCGTCGCCTTCTCCGATCTCGTGACTGACGATGGCCATATCGAGCTCGCCCTCATCGACTAGCGCCGAGATGTCGGGGCCGATGCCAAGCTCGATGTGAATGCGAATTGCCGGGTACCGCGACGAGAACTGTCTGAGCAGCTAGGAAAGCGTGCAAAGATCGAAATATTCCGGCACGCCGACCTTGATGGAGGCCGTGCTGCCGCGTCCGAGGTGCTGTTCAGCCTCTTTGTACAAGGCGAGGATGCGCCGCGCGTAGGACTGGAGAACCTCGCCCTGCTCCGTCAGACGCAGGCCGCGTGCATTGCGTACGATCAGGCGCACGCCGACCTGATCTTCGAGCCGCTTGACGTGTAGGCTCACCGCCGACTGGGTGAGATTTACTTCGCGCGCAGCCTTGGTGAAACTGCCGCAGTCGCAGATGGCGACGAAGGTTCGCAAAAGGGCTGTGTCGTACAGCATCAGCCCCTCCCCGCTCTTCAAACCGAGTCTAGCCGCCGTGCATCTGGCGGCTTGTCTCGATGACGTCCTCGAAGGTCCTCAGGCCCGTGACCGGCGCGCTGACCAGCACCGCCATGTTGCCCGGCCGGTGCTCGTTTTTCCACATGCGCATATGCGCTTTTGGGATCTGCTCCCAGGGAAAGACTTCCGACATACAGGGATCGATGCGCCGCTCGACCACCAGCCTGTTGGCCTGGCTCGCCTGCATCAGATGCGCGAAATGGGAGCCCTGGATGCGTTTCTGGTGCATCCAGACATAGCGCGCGTCCATGGTGAGGTTGTAGCCGGTAGTGCCGGCGCAGAACACGACCATGCCGCCGCGCTTCACCACGAAGCAGGACACCGGGAAGGTCGATTCGCCGGGATGCTCGAATACGCTATCGACGTTCACGCCCTTGCCGGTGACGTCCCAGATCGCCTTGCCGAATTTGCGCACCTCTTTGTTCCAGGCGTCATATTCCGGCGTGCCGACGGTGGGCATCTGGCCCCAGCAATTGAAGTCCTTGCGGTTGATGACGCCCTTGGCGCCGAGCGACATGACAAAATCGCGCTTGTCGTCGTCGGAGACGACGCCGATGGCGTTGGCGCCGGAAGTGGCGCAAAGCTGCACCGCCATCGAGCCGAGGCCGCCGGAGGCGCCCCACACCAGCACATTGTGCCCGGGCTTCAGGGTGTGCGGCCGGTGGCCGAACAGCATGCGATAGGAGGTGGCGAGCACCAGCGTGTAGCAGGCGGCCTCTTCCCAGGTGAGATGCTTCGGCCGCTCGAGCAGCTGGCGGTCCTGCACGCGGCAGAACTGGGCGAAGGATCCGTCGGGCGTCTCGTAGCCCCAGATGCGCTGCGACGGCGAAAACATCGGGTCGCCGCCGTTACATTCCTCGTCGTCACCGTCGTCCTGGTTGCAGTGGATGACGACCTCGTCACCGACCTTCCAGCGCTTCACCTTGGAGCCGACCGCCCAGACGATGCCCGAGGCGTCGGACCCGGCGATATGATAGGGGTGCTTGTGGCCATCGAGCGTCGACACCGGCTTGCCGAGCGAGGCCCAGACACCGTTGTAATTGACGCCGGCCGCCATCACCAGGACCAGCACTTCGTGCGAATCGAGCTCCCAGGTCGGGACCACCTCGATCTGCATGGCCTCGTCGGGCGGGCCGTGCCGCTCCTTGCGGATGGCCCAGGCATACATGTTCTTCGGCACGTGACCGAGCGGGGGGATCTCGCCGATCTCGTAAAGGTCCTTGACTGCGCCTTTCGGCGCAGATGTTGCTTCGGCAACGGCGCTTAGCGACATTTCGTTCACCCGGGAGTCCCCCCAGTCCTCTTGTTTGGCCTGTTTTTGCACTGCGGTAATTGTCCGCTATTCATCTCGCGACTGCAACATCTTTGCCAAAGCCACTCTTAACGCGCAAAAGGGCCGCAACAGCGCCCCTTTACCGCCCAAAAAGCCTCACTTTCCGGATTGTCCGGCCAGCC
>DATICH010000014.1:0-18839 GCA_035456885.1 Methyloceanibacter sp. | reverse complement strand
CGGCGAGACCCTCGGTCAGCTGCCGGTCCCGCCGCCCCAGTCCATCGATCTGCTGCTGCAAGTTTGAGATGTCGCCGGCCACGTCGACCGGATCCGGAAAGCCGAGTTCCTCGAAAGTGTGCGCGGCCAGATCGCCGTTGTCATTCGTGGTGACGATGCGGGTCGGCGCGCCTTGCGCGTTCCGGCTCTGATCCGAGGTGATGCCTGGCATGGTGTAGGTGTTGCTCGCCGTGCCGAACACCTGCTGGTTGATGCGCGTGGTGGTGGCGCCGTTGCCGAAGGCCGAAGTCACTGATTCGTTTTGTTGAATCCTGCTGGAAAGCTCAGTGTACGTCTTGTCCTGGAGGACTCTCCAATTGACCTCCGGGCTGCCGCTGTGGAATCGCGATTGACTGTTGCCGCGCCGCCACAGCGGGAGTTTGCACCTGAGCACCGAGACCTCAGGGGATTGAGCAACAACGGCAAAAGCCCGGCAGCGCAGCGTTCTCAGGACCTTGTAACCGTTCTACTGTGCGAAGCTAAACGCTCGAAGGCTGCGCCCGTGTTCACCCTCGCCCATCTCTCCGACATTCATTTGAGTCCGCTGCCCCGGCCGCGACGTCGCGATTTGATGTCGAAGCGGATGCTCGGCTACGTGAATTGGCATCGCGGGCGCAAATATGTGCATCGCCGCGAGATCCTCGATCTCATCACCCGCGACATCGTCGAGCAGGCGCCGGACCACATCGCCGTGACCGGCGACCTCGTCAATCTCGGCCTGCCCGAGGAATTCTTGCGCGCGGCGGAATGGCTGCACCATCTTGGACCGCCCAGCAAGGTCACTGCCATCCCCGGCAATCATGACGCCTATGTGCGGCTTCATCCCAGGGCCGGCACGCATCATTGGCGCCCCTACATGGAGGCAAACCGGGCGGGAGAAGCGTTGTTCGCCACGCCGGAAGAACACTTCCCGTTCGTGCGGCGGTTTGGCGACGTGGCCCTGGTCGCGCTCTCCTCGGCGATTCCCACCATGCCGTTCATCGCCGCCGGCAAGGTCGGATCGCCGCAGCGCGAATTGCTCGGCGAAGCGCTCGACGCCCTCAAGGCTGAAGGTCTGTTTCGCGTGGTCCTGATCCATCACCCGCCGCTGCGGGTCCAGGCTGGCTGGCATCGCGGCTTGCGCGACGCCGGCAAATTCAAGAAGATTCTCCAGCGGCATGGGGCCGAGCTGGTCCTGCACGGTCACAACCATGCGCAGACCGTGCTCGAACTGCCGACCGCGACCGGGCCGGCAATCATCGTCGGCGTGCCTTCGGCTTCGGAAGCCGTCGAAGGTCGCGTTCCCGCCGCGCGCTACAACCAATATGCGATTGCGCGTCAGGCGAGCGGCTGGCGGGTCGAGATGCTCGGGCGTTCGGTCGGCGGACCGCCCGAACATGTGTGGGAAAGCGAGCGGCGCCTGCTTAGGGAAACGTAGCTCAGGACACGCTGAGCCAGACCGCGACGAACAAGCCCGCCACGCCGGTCAAGAGGCCGATGCCGAACGCGGCCATCACCACGCCGATCGGCGTCTTGGCGGGAGCCGGCTCCGCGCCGCCAAGCTCCACCCTTGTGGTCTCGGCGAGCGCCCCTTCCATCCGTTCGCGCCGCACGATCTCATGCGCGATATAGCGCATGATTCTGTCGGCTACCTCGGTGACATTGTTCGAGCTGAACAAGGTCCGCCTGCCGTTCTCGCTATTGCGCACGAACAGATACGCGCCCGACGCATCGTCCACCGCGGCATAGGTGAAGAGATCGATCCACAATCGCGCCGGACGGCTTGGCACCAGCACGAGATTGAAGCGGTCGTCCTCCGGCGGGAGTTCCTCGAATATGTCTTCGAGCTCGGCCGCCAGCAGCTCGAGCCGGGCCATTTCACCATCGCGCTGGTCTGCGGACAGGTCGAGCCGCTCGGCCTCCTCGAGCCGCGCTTGGCGGATCGCCTCCCGCAGGGAGCGCGAGGCAGCCGGCCGCGCGATCGATTTAACGCCCTCTTCCATCCCCTTGGACCTTATTGGCCTTGGGGTTCAGCATAACGCGCCAAGCGGCGGAATTGCGACCGTTATTTGGCGGCGAGGACCACCGAGGCCCGGGCGTCGTCGAACCATTTGTCAATGGCCGTATCGAGATTGGCCTCCAAGCCGGATTTCCAGGTGGCGATGGTGGCATCGAGCGCCTGCTCGTTGGCCTGGACGAAGCTGTCGCGGTTGATCGCCTCGTTCGCTTCGTTGGACAAATAGTCCACGGCGGCGCCGATGGCGACGCCGATCGCCGCGCCGACCACTTGGCCGCCCATCGGCTGAACCATGGTCCCGGCCACCGCGCCTTGCTGGGCGAAGGCGAGCCGCGTGCCGAGCGACGTGGCGACCCGGCGCGACAATTGTCCGAAGCTCTGCGCCAGCACCCGATTGATGGCGGGACCCAGCGCGAGCGCTCCCACCGTGCCGCCGGCAGCAGCGGCGCCGACACCGGCAATCCCGTTGAACGCGCGGTCCTGCATCAGATAGGTCGGCGCCTTCCATTTCTGGGCGTCCCAGTCGAGCTTGATATTGGTCATCGGCGTCGCCGCCGGAATGTCCTCGAGATGGCTGGTATGCTTGGCGAGGAACAGCTGCAGCCGCATATCGCCATTGGCGATCACCCGCCGGTAGCTGTCATGAGCATGCCGCGCCGCCTGCTCCACGCCCTTGGTGATGGTCAGGTCGCGCAGCTCCGGTTTCAGCACCTGGTCATTGTAGTTCTTCAGGAAATAATCCTTCACGTCGGCCTCGACGGCCTCGGTGACCGATTCGTATTTGCCGACCTCGAAGAAGCGGGCGATGGCCGAGGAAACCGTCTCCTTCAACACCACATAGGAGCGCTTCCACTCGAAGTACCAATCGGCATAGCCGGCGATTGCCTGCTCGCGATCCTGGAAGGCCAGTGCGAAGCTGCGGTCGAGGTCCTCATGCGCCGCTTGCTTGATGCGGGCGCGCTCGTCTTCGAGCATCAGGATCGTGTTGTTGACGAACTTGTCGGTCTCCGACTTGCTTGCCACCACTTTACGCAAATTGCCGTCGACATCCTTGATGATGAGATCGACCGCATCCGGCGGCAGGCTCCTCGCACCGAAGAAGACATCGAACACGCTCTGGTCGGGATGGACCGCGGCGGTGTGATCGAGATGACGGTAATAGCTGCGATAGAAGGTCGAGCCGAGCGAGACGATCGCATAGACGATCAGCACGATGCCGATGGCCATGCCGATTGGCTTCAGCAGCATGCCGAGCGCGCTCGGCCGGACGACTTTCTCGCCGCCGCGACGTGCGCCAAGCCGCGAGCCACGCCGTTCGGCCGGCGGATTACTCATCGTGACAAGTGCATCTTCGGAGTGGGCGACCAGGGCGCCGCCTTGGGATCTGGGCATTTCGTCCAACATGTCTTTTGACACCTCTTCTAGCCCGATCCTATCAGGCTTCCACCTCGCCTGCCCCCATATAGGCCTCACCTTTCGAGCTTTTAAGGTTTGGCCCAGCGTCCTGCGCCTCGCAGCGAAAAACCAGTGAGTTTGCGGCGCGGCACTCACCTGGAACGCGCCCCCAAGCTGTATGGTTATGCCCAAGAGGTATTCCAATGACGGCGAGGCGGTTGGAGGCTGATCTCCCCCTCTTCCGCGAGAAGAGGGTCAACGACCCGAAGCGCGCGATCAAGCTGCTCGCGGCGGAAGCCGAAAACTGCACGCGCTGCCCGCTTTATCGTAATGCCACGCAGACCGTGTTCGGCGAAGGCCCTGCCGATGCGGCGCTGATGCTGATCGGCGAACAGCCGGGCGACCAGGAGGATTTGCAAGGACGCCCCTTTGTCGGTCCCGCCGGCAAGGTGCTCGACCGCGCGCTCGAAGCGGCGGAGCTCGACCGCGGCGCAATATACATCACCAACGCGGTCAAGCATTTCAAGAACGAGCCGCGCGGCAAGCGCCGCATCCACAAGAAGCCCGACACCAGTGAAATCGACGCCTGCCGGTGGTGGCTCGACAACGAGCTCGAGATCGTTCAGCCGGCAGTTGCGGTGGCCATGGGCGCCACGGCCGCACGCGGGCTAATGCGGAAGTCCATGGCGATCAATGCCAATCGCGGCCGCCTCATTCCCCTGCGCGGCTTCCAGGCGCTGATCACCGTGCACCCCTCCTATCTGCTGCGGCTCGAGGAGGAGCGCGACAAGCGGCGCGAGTTCGATTTTTTGGTCAGGGACCTCCGCCTGGCAGCCGAGGCAGCGCGCAAACTGCGAGCCTAGCGCCGCTTACAGCGCGTCGGATCCCATCTCGCCGGTGCGCACGCGCATCGCGCCCTCGAGCGGCAATACGAACACCTTTCCGTCGCCGATGCGTCCCGTGCGCGCGGCGCTGCCGATCGTCTCCACCACCCGGTCGGCGACCTCGTCGTCGACCGCGATCTCCAGCTTTACCTTCGGTACGAACTGCATGACATATTCGGCGCCGCGATAGATCTCGGTCTGGCCCTTCTGCCGCCCGAAGCCGCGCACCTCGGTGACTGTCAGGCCCTGTACGCCGATGCCGCCAAGCGCCTCGCGCACAGGGTCAAGCCGGTGCGGCTGGATCACTGCAATGATGTATTTCATCGTGCTCGTCCCCGATCACATATTGTAGCCGCGTTCGCCGTGAAGCCTGAGGTCGAGGCCTTGCTCCTCGGTCTCAGCGCTGACGCGCAATCCTGTGACTGCATGGACGACCTTGGCGATGACGAAGCTTGCCACCAGCGACCATAGCAAAACCGCGACAATTCCGGTGAGTTGAATCGCCGCCTGGCCGCCCATGCTGTTGCCTTCGGCGAAACCGATGCCGCCGAGCGCCGCGTCCATGAACACGGCCGTCAGCAGAATCCCCGTGGCGCCGCCTACGCCGTGCACGGCGAACACGTCGAGCGAGTCGTCGATTTTGAAACGCCTCTTAACCACGCCCACCATGAAATAGCAGACCGCTCCTCCCACCAGTCCGATACCAATCGCACCGAGGGGGCCGACATAACCCGAAGCCGGTGTGATCGAGGCGAGTCCGGCGATCGCGCCGGTGACCGCGCCCACCACGCTTGGCTTACCGTATTTGGTCCACTCGATGACGATCCACACCAAGGTCGCGGTGGCTGCCGAAATATGCGTTACGGTCATCGCCATGCCGGCATCGGCGCCGGCGGAAAGCGCGCTGCCCGCATTGAAGCCGAACCAGCCCACCCACAACATGCAGGCGCCGGCCATGGTCATCCAAGGCGCATGCGGCGGCTTGAGATCGTCCGGAAAGCCCAGGCGCGGCCCGAGCAGAACCGCGAGCACGAGCGCGGTGACGCCCGCGGTAAGATGCACCACAAGCCCCCCGGCGAAATCGAGCAATCCGCGCTCGGCGAGCCAGCCGCCGCCCCAGATCCAATGCGTTACCGGAACATAGACCAGCAGCAACCAGAGCAGCATGAACAGCACCACGGCGCTGAACTTCATGCGCTCGGCGAAGGCGCCGACGATCAGCGCCGGCGTGATTATCGCGAAGGTCATCTGGAACATGAAGAACACGGTCTCGGGAATGGTCGTGTTGGCCGCCGCGGCGTCGCGGGCCACCCCTTCGAGCAGGACCTTGCCAAGGTCGCCGATCCAGGCTCCGCCGCCGTTGAAGGCGAGGCTATAGGCGCAGACGAGCCAAACGACCGACGCGAGGCAGGCTATGGTCAGACACTGCATCAGCACCGAGAGCAGATTCTCGGCGCGCACCAGCCCGCCATAGAACAGCGCGAGCCCCGGCAAAGTCATGAACAAGACCAGCGCCGTGGCCGTTATCAGCCAGGCGGTATTGCCTGCGTCGATCATCGATGGTCCCCCCTTCCCCCGCACGATCTCGTGCTTTTGCCTAAAAGCTTAGCATGGGCCGGGGCGCAGAGGCAGATGGAGCTGCCCATATCAACCGCATTTGCCCACAGATCAGGCGGCGGCATAAGCGGCCACATCCCCCGAACGAGCATGATATAGTCCAGGCCATGAGCAAGGCCTTCACCAAGGAGGCGGAAGGCGGCGAGGTCTATGACGACCTGCCGGACCGCCCGGTTTCCCCGCATAATCTCGTGACCCCCAAAGGGCTCGAGATGATCGAGGCCGAGCTCGCGCGGCTGCACCGGGAGCATGCCGCGGCGAAGGACGCCGACGACGAGCCGCGGCTTGCCAAGGTCAACCGGGACTTGCGCTACTGGACCTCGCGCCGGGCCACCGCGCAGGTCGTAGAGCCCCCGACCGATTTCTCCGAAGTGCGTTTCGGCTCGACCGTGACGATCGAGCGGGAGGACGGGCGCCGCCAGACCTACCGCATCGTCGGCGAGGACGAGGCGGACCCCTCGCTCGGCACGCTCTCCTACGTGTCTCCGGTGGCGCAGGCGCTGCTGGGCAAGCAGGTGGGCGACGTGCTCCAGGCCGGCACCACCGAGGCTACCATCGTCAGCATTTCCTAGGCGCTCAGCTCTGCGGCTTGGTAGGCTTTTCCAGCATGAGCCGGCCTTGCTTTGTCACCAGCTCCTTCGCCTTGTTGGCGAGCAGCGACAGCACCCAGGGGAGCTGCACTTCGAGCCGCACATGGTCGTCGGCGACGTCGACCGTGCCGGTGGTGGTCTGGCCAAGCAGGCTCGCGCTGAAATCGAGATGGTCGCCGGCCCACTCATCCTTGAGCATCACGAATTTCTCGCCGAAGGACGAACGAGCGTTGCCAAAACCCGCCTTGAGACGGCGGGCGGCTTCCTGCTTGCCGAGCTTGTGGGGAATGGTGACGACGACCGGTTGCGACATCAGATCAGAACCTCTCCTGGCGAACAGCAAAGCGCCTCGCCTCATGTAGTGAGGCAGCGCGCAATCACCAGATGCTCGTGCAAAATGCAAGTCCGCCCTAGGCCTTAGGCCCCTTGTGGTCGACATGGCCGAGATCGCGCGCAGGCGCCACCTCGTCCCGCACCAGTTGCTTCAACTCCTTGATTTCCGGGAAGCGGCCATGCTCGACCCGGGACCAGACAAGCTTGCCGTCGAGCCTGACCTCGAACACACCCCCGGTATCATCGGGGATGAGTGTCACCGAGCCGAGTTCCTCGGCGAAGGTCGACAGGAGTTCCTGCCCCATCCAGGCTGCCCTCAGCAGCCAATTGCACAACCGGCAATAGGTGATGGCGATATTCGGCCGCGGTGGAATGGCGGGGACTCCTGGAAAAGGCACCCTTTGAGCCAATCTAGCCCCCGGGAGGCTTTCTCCTCAAGATTGTTGAGCCGGATCAAAGCTGGGTCGGACACAAGATGTGACAAGCCGGCTGTAAAAAAACTGTCATAATGCCCCTGGGCGGACCAGCAGGGCTAACCGACGGAGGCAATCATGCAAGAGTCCATTGCTGCCCAGGGCGACACCAAGTCTCGCCTGTCCAATCCGCTCCTCGACCTCGTCATCGCGGGCTTGGAAGCCCAGCTGAAGTTTTGGCAGGCGTATCAAGTCGAGGGCACACGCTTCGTGGCCAACCGCATGCGCTGCAATCTGGAGCATCTGCGGGCGCTCGGCCATTGCTGCGACATGCAGTCGACGTCAGAATGCCAGCGCGCCTGGATGCGCAATATTCAGAAAGATTACGCGGAAGAATGGGGCCGTATCGCCGCAACCAGCTTCGCCTTGGCTTTCGGTGAGGTTTCGGCGTTCGGCTCGCTATTTGGCCAGCGCGCGGCGAAGGGACCTTCCGAGCCCGAGGTGAAGGCGAAACCAAGCCAGCCGGCGAAATCGAAGACGGGACTTCAGGCGGCTGCCTAAAACCACGGCATTTCGCCGGTTACTCTCTAAAGCGACGCTCTGCGCGCCGCCCGCGTGGGACTATTCCCCACGCCGGAAGGTTGTGGATCGCCCTGTTGTCATCACGCTGTGATCGCATTCTTGGCTTGTTCCTGACTGCAAACTGCGGGAAACAGTGCCCATGCGATTCACGATTCTCTCAATGCTCTCCCTGCGCGTCGTGTCGTCTTTGCTCTTGATGGCGGCCTTCGTCATCACGCCGTGGCCGGTACCGACCGCGTCGGCGGCCAACCCGTTCGATGTCCTGCTGGGCTCATGGCGGGGTAACGGGCAAATCCTGCTGAGCAACGGCGCCAGGGAGCGCCTCAAATGCAATGCTTACTATACCGGCGGCGGCTCCCAGCTCGGCATGGCCATTCGCTGCCAGAGCGAGAGCTCCAATGTCGAGATCAGGAGCAAGCTCAGCCAGAGCGGCAATCGGATCACCGGGACCTGGGAAGAGCGGACCTATAACGCCACCGGCACCGCCAGGGGGCAGGCTTCCGGCAGCAGGATCAGCCTGCAAATCTCAGGCGGCGTGACCGGAACCATGAGCGTCTCCTATAGTGGCTCGCGCCAAAGCGTCGCGATTTCGACGCAAGGAATTGCTCTGAAAAGCGTGACGATCGACCTCAGCCGAAGCTAACTGCCAGGCCTCGTGCATTTGGCCAATCCCTCGAGGCGACGTCTCAGAGCCTTCTCTAGGGCCGGAGGTGCCGTGTCATGGGCGACGTTTTGTTGACAAGCGAGTTGAAGGGCGAGCGGCTCGAGCTTGCCGCCGCGGGTTCCTGGACCGCCGCGCACGCACGCGAGCTTGAGTCTCTCGTCGACGACGTTGCAGGCGAAGCCGCTCAGGCCAAGAACGTGTCGATCGACATGCGCGGCGTGCGGGAATTCGACACGTTCGGGGCGTGGCTGCTGGAACGGCTTACTCGCGCCTGGAGCGGGGATGGGCGAAAAGCCGAGATCGTCGGGCTGCCGAAGCACGATCGCGGCCTGCTCGCGGAAATGCATGGTGTCAACCGCGAGCCGCCGCGCGCCCCTTCCCGCGAGAATCGGATCGTCGCTGCGCTTGCCTCGCTCGGCAGGGCGAGTGCGGGGCTCGGCCGCGACCTCCTGCAGTTCGCCGACATGCTCGGGGCCATGGGCGTGGCGGCCGTGCGCGTGCTGGCCCGCCCGCGCGAGTTCCGCTTCACCTCGACGGTCAATCAGTTCGACCGCGTCGCCTGGCAGGCCGTTCCCATCATTCTGCTCATCACCTTCCTGATCGGCGGCATCATCGCCCAGCAGGGCATCTTCCATTTCCGCAAATTCGGCGCCGAGCTCTACGCCGTCGACCTGGTCGGAATTTTGATCTTGCGCGAAATCGGCGTGTTGATCGTCGCCATCATGGTGGCCGGCCGCTCGGGCAGCTCCTACACGGCCGAGCTCGGCTCGATGAAGATGCGCGAGGAGATCGACGCCCTGCGCACCATGGGCTTCGATCCGGTCGAGGTACTGATCCTGCCGCGTATTCTCGTCCTCATCATTGCCCTCCCCGTGCTGACCTTCTTGGGCTGCATGGCGGCGCTCTATGGTGGCGGGCTGGTGGCTTGGCTCTATGGCGGCATGAGCCCGGACATCTATGTCGCGCGGCTGACCGAAGCGATCTCGCTGACCCATTTCGAGGTCGGCATGATCAAGGCGCCCTTCATGGGGCTGGTCATCGGCATCGTCGCCTGCGCCGAAGGACTCAAGGTGAAGGGCAGCGCCGAGTCGCTCGGCCTGCAGACCACCGCCTCGGTGGTGAAGTCGATCTTCCTGGTGATCGTGCTCGACGGCCTGTTCGCCATCTTCTTCGCTTCGATCGGGATGTGAGCAAAGTGGCGAAGAAGCCCGTCATCAAGGTGCGCGATCTCGTCGTCGGCTTCGGCGACCAGATCGTGCTCGACCACCTCTCGCTCGATGTGCGGGAGGGCGAAATCCTCGGCGTGGTGGGCGGCTCGGGCGCCGGCAAGTCGGTGCTGTTGCGGACCATCATCGGCCTGCTCCCCAAGCGCCATGGCTCGATCGAGGTCTTGGGCGTCAATCTCGACCAGGCGAACGAGACCGAGCGGCGCGCGCTCGAGCGGCGTTGGGGCGTTCTGTTCCAGCAAGGCGCCCTATTCTCCTCGCTCACCGTCCTGGAAAATGTGCAATTCCCGATGCGCGAGAATCTCGATCTGTCGCCGAGGCTGATGAACGAAATGGCGCTGGCCAAGCTCGAGATGGTCAACCTAACGCCCGACGACGCCAATAAATATCCGGCCGAGCTGTCGGGCGGCATGACCAAGCGCGTGGCGCTCGCCCGGGCGCTGGCGCTGGATCCCGAGATCGTTTTTCTCGACGAGCCGACCTCGGGCCTCGACCCGATTTCCGGCGGCGATTTCGACGCGTTGATCCGCACCTTGCAGCAGACCCTGGGACTGACGGTTTTCATGGTGACCCACGACCTGGAGAGCCTTTATACGGCCTGCGACCGGGTTGCGGCTTTGGCCGACGGCAAAGTTGTGGCCGAAGGCCCCCTTGAAGCCATGCTCGAATGCGAGCATCCCTGGGTGAAGGACTATTTCCAGGGCAAGCGCGGCGGCTTGCTGGCGGACCGGCGGATAAGCGCCTGAGCGAAGGGAAGATTGAGCGATGGAAACCGGTGCCCGCTACGCCCTGATTGGACTGTTCATGCTCGCGGTGATCGCCGCGAGCTTCGCCTTCGTCTATTGGCTCGAGAACAAAGGCGGCTTCGCGCAGCGCGAGCCCTACCAGGTCAAGTTCCAAGGCTCGGTGTCGGGCTTGTTGGTCGGCTCGGCGGTGCTGTTCAATGGCATCAGAGTGGGCGAGGTGACGGGTCTCGGGCTCGACCCCGACGCTCCCCAGGATGTGATCGCCACGATCGCGGTGGATCCGAATACGCCGATCCGCGGCGACACCATCGTCTCGATCGAGACCCAAGGACTGACGGGGGGCGCCGCCGTGGCGCTCAAGGGCGGCAGCGCGGACTCGCCCGCCGTGAAGGCGGAAGGCGGGTTGCCGCCGACCCTGATCGCCGCGCCTCTGGCCGGACAGGACTGGACCCAGTCCGCACGCGACGCCTTTCAGCGCGTCGACACTATCCTCGCCGAGAATTCCGAAGCGCTGCATAGCGCTATTTCCAATATCGACACCTTCTCCGACGCGCTGGCGCGGAACTCCGACAGGGTCGACGGCATCCTCGCCGGCCTCGAGCGCATGACCGGCGGCGGCACCGGCAAATCGGAGATCCCCGTCTACGATCTCGTCGCCGCGACGGATTTTCCGTCCAAGCCCGAAAAGTCACCGGACTGGCTGCTCGTCGTTCCCGAACCGATGACTCTCATGGGCTTCAACACCGACAAGATCCTGCTGGAGCCAGCGGAGGGCGAGAGCCTGCCCTTGGCCGATGCACGTTGGGGCGACAACCTCCCGGTCTTGTTCCAAGAGAAGATCATCCAGAGTTTCGAGAATGCAGGTCTTGCGCGTTCGATCAGCCGCACGCGCGACGGGGTCGACGCCGACTACCAACTCCTGATCGATATTCGCCGCTTCCATATCTCGACCTCGCCCGACGCAGCCGCCGAGATCGAGTTCGTCGCCAAGATTCTGGACAAGGAAGGGAGGATCCAGGACGCGAGCAGCTTTCAGACCACCGTTCCAGTCAATGGCAGCGACGCCAAAGCCTATGTCGCGGCGATCGACGAAGCTTTCGTCAAGCTGCAGACCGAGCTTTTGGAATGGACCGTCGCGGCGCTCGACACCACCCCGCCGCCGCCGATTCAGGTCGAGCCGCCAGCGCCCGACCAGACGCCCTCTCACCCCCTCCCTTGATCTGGCTCAACGCGGGCCGCGCCTTGTCCGAGCACGCTGTTGCACCATGGAGTTATTGCAAGCGATCCGCGAGCGGCGGTCCGTCCGCGAATACACCGACGAGCCGGTCAGCGATGCCATGTTGGGTGAACTGATCGAGGCGGCGATCCAGGCGCCGAGCGCCATCAACCAGCAGCCCTGGTGCTTCGTCGTGGTCAAGGACCGGGCCCTGCTCGCGCAGATGTCCGACCAGGCCAAGACGCATTTACTTAAGGCGCTGCTCAGCACGCCGGCGCACCCCTTCCGCGATATGCTGAACGATCCGAAATTCCACATCTTCTACCATGCGCCCGCTCTGATCGTGATCGCGGTGGCGGAGCCCACCGACTGGGCGGTGGAGGATTGCGCGCTCGCCGCCGAAAATTTGATGCTGGCGGCGCATGGCGCGGGTCTCGGCACCTGCTGGATCGGCTTCGCCCAGCATTGGCTCGGCACGCCGGACGGCAAAGCGGCGCTTGGCCTGCCGCCGTCCTGCACGCCGATTGCGCCGATCGTCGTCGGCCATCCGTTACGCAGCGCCGCCCCGGTGCCACGCAAGGCAGCGAATATCCGCTGGCTCAACGGCTCTGCCGGCAAAGAGAGTTAGAGCGACAGGCGAAGACCGTCATGCGCGAGGCTCGCCTCGACGCCGTGCGCCTCTCCAAGGGCCCTGATGCGCGCCGCCATGCGCCTTGCGTCGTCATTGACGATGCCGCTGCCGCAATGGGTGAAGATCGCGCGCGCGACCCCTTCCGCCTCGCACCAACCGAGTTGCGCGGTGATTGGCGCGTGCCCGATCAGCGCATGGTCGCGCACCCGCACCATCGAGCGGACAACAGTGGCACCGTCGCCGATATAGAGGTCGATGCCGCGCAAGGCCTCGTGCTGCTCGCCGATCGCCGCCAGGTCGGGCACATAGAAGAAGATCGACTGTCCCGCGCTCACCCGATAACCCACCGCGGGCGCTCGCAGCGAATGCTGCACGGGGAACGCCTCAAAGGTTACGCCGCCAATGGCGAACGGCAATCTAGACTCGACCACATGAAGGTCCTCAATCGGAAAACGGGCGATGATCGCCCATGTCTCAGCGGTGGCGTAGACCGGGCAAGGTGCGCCCTGAGCCAGGCCGAAGGCATGATCTCCATGACCATGGGTCAGCACGATTGCCGTCGGCCCCACGCGTTTGACCGCCTTGAGCCAATCGGCGCCGCAATCGATCATGATGCGGGCGCGCCGCCGCTGAACTAGAAGCGCACTGTGGCGGCGATGGCGTCGAGACCGCGCCGCGATCTCGCCGCGCGTGCCGAGAAAGGTGAGCTCGATGTTCGCCCTCCTCAGGCTCGCGACGCGGGGGCGCCCCAAGCCTTGCCGCGGGGCTAAGCCGCCTGCTTCTCCTGCTCGGCCGACCATTGGCCGAGCGTGGCGAGACCGTTCATCGCCGCACGATGGGTGAAGGCCGCCTGCGCCGTTTTGACATTGTCCGCCTTGCCGGCCCAGGCCTTCTGCGGCGCGGCCTGCAGCGCGCGGCCATAGGAGAAGGTGAGTTTCCACGGCACATTGCCGAGCTTGTTCATGGCGTCGAGATGCGCGGTGGCTTCAACGTCGGATTGACCGCCGGACAGGAAAGCGATGCCGGGGACCGCGGGCGGCACGCAGGCCTGCAGCACGCGCAAGGTCTTCTCGGCGACTTCCTCGGCCGACGCCTTGGTGCCGCTCTTCTTGCCCGGCACCACCATGTTCGGCTTGAGCACGGTGCCTTCGAGCTGCACATCCGCGTAGTAAAGCTCGCGATAGACGCTCTTCAGCACCCACTCGGTGACCTCGTAGCAGCGGTCGATCGTGTGGTCGCCATCCATCAGCACTTCCGGCTCGACGATCGGCACCAGATCCTGCTCCTGACAGAGCGCCGCATAGCGGGCGAGCGCATGCGCATTCGCGTTCACGCAATTGAAGCTCGGGATTGCGGGACCGATATCGATCACCGCGCGCCATTTGCAGAACTTGGCGCCGAGATTGCGATACTCGATCAGCCGCTCGCGCAGGCCATCCAGCCCTTCCGTGACGGTCTCGCCCGGATTGAACGGGAGCGGCTTGGCGCCCTTGTCTACCTTGATGCCGGGCAGCGAGCCGGCCTGCTCGATGACCTTGACCAGCGGCGTACCGTCCCTCGCCTTTTGCCGGATGGTCTCGTCAAACAGAATGACGCCCGAGATATTTTTCATGCCTTGCGCCGAGCGGAACAGGAGCTCGCGGTAGTCGCGGCGATTGTCCTCGGTGGATTCGACGCCGATCGCGTCGAAACGCTTCTTGATCGTGCCCGTCGACTCATCGGCGGCGAGAATGCCCCGGCCCGGCTCGACCATGGCATTGGCCACCCGGTTCAACTCGGCGAGATTCATGGCTCTACTCCATTGCTGGGAAACCGCTGCTCTGGGGCACTGTGTAGGCCAGCGATGGCTGAAGCTCAACGCCCTTGGCAGGCGCGGCGTTACCCCGGTTCAAGCCGGGATTACCGACCCGCCATGCGTGGCGGGACCTTCTTCCAGGGATATCCCGCCTCGGCCATGCGGTAACCGAGATCGTAAAGCTTGCCCATATAGACGGGATCGAAGGCTTGCGTGCTCGTGTCGAGGAAGTCTCCTGGGATATAGGCAAGATTGTAATCGATGCCGTTCTTCTTGGAGAACACGTAGAGCTCGTAGAGATCGCCAACGCCCTGGCTCTTGATCAGGCTCGACACCGCGCGGCCGGCGATCGACAAAGTCTTCGGCTTGACCGCCTTGTATTCCGGCGCGACCCGGCCATTGCGCACGATGTAAGCCCGCCGCCGCGGATCGATGCCGAGCCGTCCGTCGACCTTCTTGGCCATGAATTGCGTCGGCACCAGGAACACTTCGCGCGTGGCGCCGCCGTCGACATGCATCTCGTCATAAACGCCGCCCTCGGCGGCGACCTTGACGAAGCCTGGCGGGAACACCGCCGGGATCGCGGCCGAGGCGAGCAGCACCTTGCGGAACAGCTCGAGCGACCCAGGCTCGCCCGACACCGCGATCGCACCCATGTCCCAGATCACCGGACGCTCGGCGTCGAGATTGGTGGTGCCGATCAGAAGCCTGCGGCCCTTGCGATGCTCGTCCGCAACCTCGGCCAAAAATTCTTCCGTCACATAGAAGGCGACGACCCTGGCGAGGGGCGCGTTGCTGGCGAGCGAGTCCCCGCCGAGCAATCCCCGCACCGGCTGGGCAATGGCGATATCCTTGGTGGTGGACTGAGTGAAGACGTGTTTCAGCGCCGCGTCATATTTCGGCCCGAGGAATGCGAACGGCGCGGTCAGCGCTCCAGTCGAGACGCCGGTGACGAGGTCGAACTCAGGCCGCTTGCCCGAGGCGGTCCAACCGCCGAGCAGGCCTGCCCCGAACGCGCCATCGCTGCCGCCGCCGGACAGCGCCAGGAAATTGACCACGGGACGCTTGCCGCCGCTTACCATCTCCGGGCGGTTGGCGCGAACCTGCGCCCATTTCTCCTTCACCAGCTGATCGGCGTTGGGAGGAAGCTCGTCGCCCCAGAAGCGGATCGGCGCCGGCCCCATGCCGACGACGGTAGCTTGGGTCTCAAGGGAAGCGGGAACCGGGTTGCGGGCAATCGCCGCGGCGCAGCCCGCCAGGCCCAAGGCCAGCAGCAGAGCCCAGAGTGTCCGTCCCAACCCACCCCCCAATCGACGCAAACACACGGAAAGGCTTGGGCCGCTCCGCGATAAATCCCTTCAAGCACAGTAGATTACCGCAAAATTGTGGCGATGCGAGCACCGAGTCGACGTCTACGGAGTTTTACGGCCGATCGCGCCGGCACGCCGCAATAGCCAAAAGACCAGCAGGGACGCACCGATCAGAATTCCCATGGACCAGAGGAACCCATACTCGCTTCCGGTCAGCGGCAACCCCTTGACGTTCATGCCGAAGATCCCAGCCACTAGGCCCGCCGGCAGGAATATCGTGGCCACGATGGACAACACCTCGAGGTGCCGATTGGTCTGTTCCGCCAGATTGAGCGTAACTTCCTCTTGCAAAAGGTGCGCGCGGTCTCGCAGGGCAACCACCTCGCCATCCAGCCAGTCGAGGCGCTGACCGAGTTTCTCGACCGGCAGCTCGAAGGGAGGCATGGGGCCAGCCAGGTTCGACTGGAAGCGGTTGATGAGCGAGCGCGACATCACCAGCTGACGGTGCAGCCGTACCGCGTTGCGCCGGATCTCGCCGAGCGTCGCGCGTTCGTCCCCTGCTTCTCCCGCAACGATTTTCTCCTCGATCTCGTCGAGCGTATCGGCGAGGCGATCGGAGTAATCGTCCACCGCATCGATGACGTGTTCCACGATGGCGACGAGCAGGTTGGCGGCCGTCTCAATCCGCCTTCCGCCGCGAAGCGCCTCGCGGGTGGCAGTCAATGCCTCCAGTGCCTGGCCGCGATTGCTCACGAGCAACTTCTCGGTCATGGCGAAGCGGACGAAGCTGAACCCGCGATCGGACTGATCGCGGCCGCCGATCAGATTGGCGAACACCCCGAAGATACAGCCCTCTTCGGCTTGCAATTGCTGGCGCTCGTCCGCCGTCGCGAGCAGTTCCATCGCCGGAGGCGGCATTTTGGAAAGCGAGCTTGGAATCTGCGGCGCCTCTCCATCCGGCAGATCGAAATGGAGCCAGACCCAGCCATCCATGTGGCCGGCGATCGGCCGGTCTGCGGGAAGCTCCTCGGATGATCCGTCCGGGTGAAATAAGAAGGCCCAAACCAGACCCGGCAACGGCCGGTCGCCGCGCTGCGGCTTAGCGCCATGGTCACTGCGCTGTTCTTTGACCGCCATGCCTTGTCCTCGGCGCTGCTCACCGTCGCGAGAGACCGGCATTGGCGCCGGCAGCGTTGCAGCATAAAGCACTGGACAGCGACAAAATATCCCCTAGAAAACCCAGTCGCTTGGGCTTTGACGATGCCCGCCTACCCTTGTATCGGACCAAGTTCGCGCCGGGAGAATCGCATGCGACGTTTGTGCATTATTCTGATTGCCGCTCCTCTCGTACTGAGCCCAGCCGGTTTCAAGGCGGAGGCCGCCGCAGACCAGGAATGCATGATCGGCGATGCGGCGCTCTGCCTTGCTTCCCCCAATTGCTGGTGGGACAATCAGCGGCGCGGCTGCTATCCGGGCGAGGCTCCGGCGGCCGATCGCTGCGCCGCGCATGGCGAGCAAGGCATCTGCGACAGCTCCTCGCTCAACTGCCGCTGGTCCGACGCCGCGAAGAAATGCGAGTCGAAGACCGACTAACCGTGATTTAGCGTTCGACCGCCAGCGCATAGATAAACAGCACGCCGATCCCGGCATGGAACAGGCCGGCGCTCCATAGCGCCGCCCCGCCAATGCCCGCCGCCGCGGCCGTCCACAAAATCAACGCGCCGGCGAGCACGTTGTAGAGCGCGAGCCCGTAAGCGGCCGCCAAGCCTCCCTTGTTGTCGATGTGCTCGCGCGCGAGCAGCGCCGCCACGCCGATGCCTAAGGTCGCCGCACCGAGAATGCGGGCGAGAAAGACTGAGGCGGGATCCGGCGCCGTTCCCAGCGCGCCGATCAGCATATTGGGCGCAAGCAAAGCCGAAAGTCCGAATAGCGCCTCGAAGGCGCCGGATACGAGCATTAACAGCTTCAGCATCCCCCTCCCCCAAGGTTGAACGTTACGGACCTGATTTCTCGAATGGGAAGATCGTTTTCCAGTCATCCTTCATGCTGACCACGGTCCAGCCTCTGCCCAGCGCTTCATCCATCAGCGCGTTTGAGAACGTGCCGACCTTGGAATCGGGGCCATAGGCATATTCGCGCACGGCGTCGGTGTGATGCACCAGCCCCATGAAGCAAAGCCGCTTGCAGGCCGCGGTCCATTCCAGCAACTCCTTGTCGCCGTCGGAATTGCCGAAAGCGAAGATCGGCTGTGCGCCGATGAAATGATTGATCCCCTCCGGTTTGCCGGGCCCATCGTCGACGAAAAAGACCTTGGGCTCCTTCGTCAGGATCGGGCTCGAATCCCACATCCCGTATTTCGTCACGCCGGACGAGCCGACCACCTGCCAAGGCGGCACGCCATAGGTCTTTTTGGTGAAGGTGCGCATGAACTCCACGCCGCCGCCCGAGACGATAAACACGTGGAAGTCATTGGCGCGCAGATAGTCGAGCAGCTCGAGCATCGGTTGATAGGCAAGGTCGGTGTAGAGCACTTTGAAGCGCGGATGCTTGGCCGTGGTGATCCACTGATCCACGGTTTCGTTGAAATCGGCGGTGGTCATGCCGGAATGGGTCGCGGCGACGATCTCCAGCAAGCCCTTCTCGCCCATGCCGGCGACTGCCGCCATGTCGCCGGCGAGCACCGCCTTGAACGGCTCCTTGTCCTTCCACTCGGGATGCTCGTTCGACATCGCCTTGACCCGGTCGATGGCGAACATGAACTGGGTATAGATCGGCTGCTCGACCCACAGCGTGCCATCGTTGTCGAAGGTGGCGATGCGGTCCTCGGGGGCGACGTAATCCGGACCACCCTCCTTGGTCACCCGTGTCACGAAATCGACGATGCTTTGCTTTGCCTGCCCCTCGTTCCACGACGGCAGCGGATCAGATTCAGCGCATGCGGCAGTCGAGACGATAACAATCGCGACGAGCGCGATCAGCTGACGAAAGATATTCGGCATCACTTCGCTCCGAACGATCTGGAATGGTGCAGGGACGCGGGGCAGCCTAGCCCGCCCCGCGTCGTGTCGTCTACTGGAGGTCGCTCTGCAGTTTGCTTAGCGCCTTCTCAAGTTCTTCCATCTGTCCACCCACGGTGAAGCTTGCTGGCTTCTGGCGTGGCGGATAGGCCTCGAAAGTCTTGAGGAATTTCCCGACATAGGTCTGTGCGGGGACCAAGATGTAGGCCCGCGACAGCATCCAATCGTAATACGTGTTGGACGTGACGTCGGCGCGCTCGTAAGGATCGCGGCGCAGATTGAAGATTTTGGGCACCCGCAACTCGGTGAAGGGGTTGGCCCAGATCTTCAGCGTGCCATTGGCCCGCTGCTCCATGAACACGACCTTCCAATCTTCGTAGCGCAA
>DATICH010000013.1:0-6991 GCA_035456885.1 Methyloceanibacter sp. | reverse complement strand
GGTCATCTCATAGCCGGCGTCGCTCATGGCGCGGGCGAGCGGTCTGCGCTTGACCTCGAGCTTCGACTGACAGACCGCCTTGCCCCAAGGCCAGCTGATCCTGCCGCCAAGCATCTTGACGATGTCCTCCTCGCGCCAGGTCTTGACGATGTCGCAGGCAATGTCATCGCCCGCGGGATCGCGCGTGGCGATGATGTCGCAAATTCTTTTCTTGCATTCCTTGCGCGCTTCCTTCTCGGCCAGCTCCTCCGGCGTCAGCACGCGCTTCTGCTCGGTGGGGGCGGTATCGCCGGCGCCGGGTGCCGCGGTCTCTGGAGCCGTTGCCGGTTGCTCAGGCTGAGCGGCCAGGGAGGCCGTGGCGAGGATCGCCGCCAGCGCCGCCGTGACCAGAGTCGCAACCTGTCTCATGCCGGCGACACTCCCTTATGCAGCCTTGTCGAGGGCTGAGACGATGGCCTCGCCCATCTCACGCGTGCCGACCGTGCGGCAGCCGTCCTGGGCGATATCGGCGGTGCGCAGGCCCTGATCGAGCACTTTGGCGATGGCTGCGTCGATCTTGTCCGCGGTCTCGCCGAGGAAAAACGAATAGCGCAAGCACATGGCCAGGCTGGCGATAGTGGCGATCGGGTTGGCGATGCCCTTGCCGGCGATGTCGGGCGCGGAGCCGTGCACCGGCTCGTACAGCGCGCGGCGATGGCCGCGTTCGTCGGCCGCGCCGAGCGAGGCCGAAGGCAACATGCCGAGCGAGCCTGTCAGCATGGCCGCTTCGTCGGACAGCATGTCGCCGAACAAATTGTCGGTGACGATGACGTCGAATTGCTTCGGCTCGCGCACCAGCTGCATGGCGCAGTTGTCGGCGAGAATGTGCTGCAAGGTCACGTCGCCGTAGCGGGCGTTGTGGATTTGGGTGACCACCTCGTTCCACAGCACGCCGGTCTTCATCACGTTGCGCTTCTCGGCGGAATGCACCAGCCGCTTGCGCTCGCGAGCGAGCTCGAAAGCGACCGCGGCGATGCGCTCGATCTCGTAAGTGTCGTAGACCTGGGTATCGACGGCGCGCTTCTGGCCGTTGCCGATGTCGGTGATGGTTTTGGGCTCGCCGAAATAGACGCCGCCGGTCAGCTCGCGCACGATCATGATGTCGAGGCCGTCGACCTTGTCGCGCTTGAGCGAGGAGGCGTCGGCGAGCGCCGGATAGCAGATCGCGGGACGGAGATTGGCGAACAGCTCGAGGTCCTTGCGCAGCCGCAGCAGCCCGGCCTCGGGGCGCTGGTCGTAGGGCACGCCGTCCCATTTCGGACCGCCGACGGCGCCCAGCATGACGGCGTCTGCAGCGAGCGCGCGTTCCATGGTGGCGTTGGAGATCGCCTGGCCGTGGGCGTCATAGGCGCAGCCGCCGACGAGGTCGGTCTCGGTCTCGATCGAGGCGAGCCCCTTAGCATTGACCCAGCCGATCAGGCGCTCGACCTCGGCCATCACCTCGGGCCCGATGCCGTCCCCGGGCAGCAGCAGCAGCTTATAAGTTGTCATGGCGCGCGATCCGCAAATTCCCAGTCTCTGTCATGCCCGGCCGAAGTGCCGGGCATCCACGAATTTTCCCTATTCAAATCATAATCGTGGATGGCCGGGACAAGCCCGGCCATGACGGGTTTGATTTTTACCTACAGCCGTTTAAAGACGTGGCGCGGCTTGCGTAACGGGAGAGCTTAATGCTGACAAGGGTGCTGTTTGCCTTGACCTTGATTTGCGCCGTCTCCGGCGCCGCTCGAGCGGAGGAGGCCAAGGTGCTGGCGCTCGGGCTCGCCGACCATGCGGTGACCGAGGCGGAGCTGGCCAAGGGCGAAACCCCGCCGGTGCCCCGGTTCAATTCCCCTGGAGTGGCCTATGTCCTGGTGGCCAACCTCAAGCAGGGCGACGCCATTGAAATCGCGCTGGTCAAGGACGGCAAGAAGTTGATGCACAACACCGAGACGCTCGGAGAGGACAAGGCCCAGTCATTGCTTCAGGCCGGCAAGCAGGCGGTGCCGGCCGGCGGCTGGCCCGAAGGCGAATATCAGGCCGCGGTCAAGGTCACCCGCGACGGCTCTGCGCTGATCGAGCAAAGCACGGCGCCAATTCCATTCGAATAGGTCAGGCCCAAGGGCGGGCGGCGCGCGCCTCGCGTTCGAAGGTCTCGATCGCCTCGGCCTTCTCCAAGGTCAACCCGATATCGTCGAGACCCTCCATCAGGCAGCGCTTGCGGAAGGGATCGATGTCGAACTGGATCTTGCCGCCGTCCGGCCCTCTGATCTCCTGCGCTTCGAGGTCGACGTGGAGCACGGCATTGGCGCCGCGCGAAGCGTCATCGATCAGCTTGTCGATCTCCGCTTGCGGCAGCGTGATGGGCAGAATGCCGTTCTTGAAGCAGTTGTTGTAGAAGATGTCGGCGAAGCTCGGCGCGATAATGCACTTGATGCCGAAATCGAGCAGCGCCCAGGGCGCGTGCTCGCGGCTGGAACCGCAGCCGAAATTCTCCCCGGTGATGAGGATCACGGCCTGGTGGTAGGGCGGCTTGTGCAACACGAAGTCGGGGAGGGGTTCGCCCTTTTCGTCATAGCGCAACTCGGCGAACAGCCCCGTACCCAGTCCGGTGCGCTTGATGGTCTTGAGATACTGCTTGGGGATGATCATGTCGGTATCGACATTGATCATCGGCAGATGGGCGGCGATCCCGGTGAGCGTGGTGAATTTCTGCATGTTGTCCTCGTTCGGCGCAAAGCTATGTAACCCCAAGCGGCCAAGCTTTCCAGTCGCGCGCTGCGCCCAATATCTCCGCTTTCCAGGATAGGAGGCGCGGATTATGGTCCCCTCCGGTCAGCGGGAGAGGGAGCGTCGCCATGCCGGGACAGGTTGTTTATGAGGCGCATCCAGCGATGTTCCGGGCGCGTCCGTTCTCGTTCGTCCTTTGCGTGCTGCTGATTCTCGCTTTCGGTCTCGGCATTCTACTCCTGCTCTATTGGTACGTCCTGACGCGGGCGACGCAGCTCACCGTCACCGACCACGACATCACCTACGAGCGCGGCATCCTCAGCAAGGACCGCACCTCGGTCGCGCTCAGGCAAGTGCGTTCGGTGCGCGTGACGCAGGGGTTCATCAACCGCATTTTCGGCGTGGGGACCATCGAGGTCTCCAGCACGGGGGATGAGCCCGAATTCACGGTGAGGGATTTGCCGGATCCGCACGAAATCCGCGACGCGATACGCGGCGCGCAGAGGCTCGAAGCCCGCGGCGGCGTCGCCGAGGCCGAGCCGGGGGACAGCTAGGCGATGCCGGACGTCAACGACCGGCGCGACCGCAACGAGGCGCTCAGGCTGCTAGTCGCCGCCGTCAGCGGGATCCTGCTGTTGATCGTGATCTTGGGCGCGGGTTTCTACTATCTGGTCGGGCTCGGCGCCTCGGATCCGTTCGCGGCGGGACTCGACCTGAAGGACGCGGCGCTGATCTCGTTCGCCGTTTCGCTCGTGGTCATTCTGGTGATGGCGGTGGTGTCGGGCGGCGACGCCATATTCGGCGAACTGCCCTTTACGATCTTGGGCTTTCTGATCTTCTTCGTGATCTTCTGGCTGATGATCGCCTGGATCTTCTAGGCGGGTTATTGCGAGGGGCCCAAGGTCTGCGGCCGCGGCGTGGGGGCGGGGGTCGACGCCTGCTGCGCGGCGCCGCCGACCAGCTCGCGATAATATTTGCGCATCGTCTCGCAGCGCTTCGGTCCGGGCGGATGCACCGAATCGCCCTTGAGCTGGGCGATGAAGACGCAAATGTCCTCCATCCCTTGCGCGTCGAGCCAGCCCCATTTCACACCGCGCCTGATGGCGAAGAGATCGGCCTTGGTCTCGTCGGCGCCGATGAACTGATGGCCGCATTCATGCGAGTAGATGTAAAGCTTCACTTGGGTGGAGAGCCCGGTGATCTTCTTGTTGTTGAGAATCAGGAAGCCCGGGAAGGCGCCGCCCCAGCTGTCGAAATTGGGATTGAGCACGGTCGGCCGCTTGCCGCAATTGACCGACTTGCCGTCAAGCGTCAGCTGGCCGTGGCCGATGACTTTGCCCTCGGGCCCGACCTGCTTCAGATATTCATCGAGGCTCGGGCCGGTTTGCGTCCGGCTGACATATTCTTGCGCGCCGGCCGCGCTTGACAGCACGGTGCAAGCGGCCAACAGCAAGGCGCAAAACGGCGCGCGGCGACGAATAGACTGGGCTTCCCTCATGTGAATCGGCAGTCTATTGCCGGAACGGCCGCCGCGCAATCGGCCTAGATGCCAAGTTTGCTGCGTCATCTGACCGCCGTTGCGCCGCCCTTCTTGGCGAAACATTGCCGCAGCTGCTCGCAGCGGGCTTCCGGGTCCGGATGGGCCGGACCGTGGCCAGCGATGTTGAAGACCGCGCAGATATCCTCGAGCGCCTGCAGGCTGAGCCAGCCCTCACGGCGGGCACGGCGGATGGCATAGCAATCGGCCGACGTTTCGCTCGGCCCGTAAAGGATGTGGCCGCATTCGTGATAGTAGATCAGCCACTGCACCGACCGCGGCAGCTCCTTCAGCGCCTGCATGTTCAGCATGATGACGGTGGAGGAGACGGCGAAGCCTTCGAAGTCACGGATCAGGGTGGCAGTCGCGCCGCAGGAGAGGCGCCTGCCGGCAACCACCAGGCGCCCCGGCGCCACCAGCTTGCCTTGCTCGAGCGCTGCGGCGCCCCGCAGCTCGAGGTCGGAAGCGAACAAGGCAAGGCAGAGGGCAAAGCCTAGGGCCAGACGGGCAGCCATCCGCATTGTCGTTCCCCCTGCCGCCCTTGTCTTTCCGGCCGTTGCCGCAGTCTGCGGGCGTGGCGAGAGGGCGTCAAGCCAAACTCTGGTCGACGGCTTCCTGCTCGATGCGTTCCATGTCGTCGTCGGAGAGCCCGAAATGGTGGCCGATCTCGTGCACCAAGACGTGAGTGACGATCTGGCCGAGCGTCTCCTCGTGCTCGGCCCAATAATCGAGGATCGGCCGGCGGTAGAGGAACACCATGTCGGGGAGACTTCCGGAGTCGGACACGCTCTTACGCGAGAGATCGACGCCTTGATAAAGGCCAAGCAGGTCGAAGGCGGACTGGATGCCGAGCTGATCGAGAACGTCGTCGGTGGGAAAGTCCTCGATGCGGATCAGCACATCGTTGGTCATCTCGCGGAAGCGGGCGGGCAGCCGGTCGTAGGCCTTGTGCGCGATGGTCTCGAACTCGGCGAGGCTCGGCGCCCGGTGCTTGTGCCAGTCGGTCATGGCAGCGAGAATGGGAGCCGCCGTCCCAAGGCGTCAAGCAGAGAGGCATGACGACGACACTAAGACGTATGATCGGCGGGTTGGCCATCGCTGCCGCGCTCGCGGCCGGGGCCCTGGTCGCGCCGCCCGCGGCCGCGAAGAAATCCTGCGGCGCCGACGGCTATTGGTGCTCGCGGCAATGCGGGGCGTGGAACAATTGGTGCCGTCCGGCCTGCGGCGAGTGGAACGCCTGGTGCGCCGGGCAGTCGCTCCCCAACGTGCTGTCGCGCATCCAGACGCGCAGCTATTTCGCCGATCCGAGATGGGTGGGCGAGAGCTTCGCGAATCCGAGGGCCTGGGATTGGGACGACGATCGTCTTGCTCAGCCTAAGGCCAAGCGCAAGGCGTCGCGGCGCGATTAGCCGGGCCTTCCGGCGATAACGACCGCCCGGATGCGCTCCCCTGAACCTTGCATGAATTCGGTGCTCAGTTTCGGTTCAGCCGCGCGCGTCCAGATTCGGCCAATGGTGCCGAAACCTAGATGGAGACGACAGCATGTCGCGAAAGAGTCTGGTCGTTACGCTCGGTTTTCTCGGGCTGTTGCTTGTCGGCACCGTCGCCGGCACGCAGCCCGCGTCGGCGTATTATGGCTGCGGGCCGTGGAATAATTGGTGCGCCAAGTCCTGGTTCTATCCCCGCTACCACTACGGCTGGTACGGCCACAGCTACAAGAGATGGGGCAATACCCATTACAAGTACCGGAACAAGCACCACTCCCACCACGGCCACAACGGTAAGAACTGGAAGAAGTACCGCTAGCTTCTGCCCAACCGACGACATTAGTGGAACTTGCGGATGTCGACGAAGCGGCCGGCCAGCGCGGCGGCGGCGGCCATCTGCGGCGAGACCAGATGGGTGCGGCCGAGCCGGCCCTGGCGGCCCTCGAAATTGCGGTTCGAGGTCGAGGCGCAGCGCTCGCGCGGGCTGAGCTGATCCGGGTTCATGCCGAGGCACATCGAGCAGCCCGGCTCGCGCCACTCGAAGCCGGCATCCTTGAAGATCTTGTCGAGGCCTTCGGCTTCGGCTTGCGCCTTCACCAGCCCTGAGCCCGGCACGATCATGGCGCGGATATTCTCGTTGACCTTGCGGCCGGCGACGACCTTGGCGACCGCGCGCAGATCCTCGATGCGGCCATTGGTGCAAGAGCCGATGAACACGCGGTCGAGCGAAATGTCGGTGATCTTCTCGCCGCCCTTCAGCCCCATATAGTCGAGCGCGCGCTCGGCGGCCTTGCGCTTGGTCTCGTCGGTAATCTCTGAGGGCACGGGAACGCGTCCGGCGACGGAGACCACCTGCTCGGGGCTCGTGCCCCAGGAGACGATCGGCGGCAGCTCGTTCGCCTTCAAGCCGACGATGCGGTCGAAATGCGCGTCGTCGTCCGAATAGAGCCGCTCCCAATCGCGCATGGCAATTTCCCAGGCGCCGGCCTTCGGCGCGCGCGGGCGGCCCTTGATGTAGTCGAAGGTTTTCCGGTCGGGCGCGATCAGGCCGGCGCGGGCGCCGCCCTCGATCGACATGTTGCAGATGGTCATGCGCCCTTCCATCGACAGCGACTGGATCGCCTCGCCGGCATATTCGATGACATGGCCGGTGCCGCCGGCGGTGCCGATCTCGCCGATGATGGCGAGGATGATGTCCTTGGCGGTGACGCCTTCGGGC
>DATICH010000012.1:0-9314 GCA_035456885.1 Methyloceanibacter sp. | reverse complement strand
CTACTTGCTATCAGCCAGTTCGGCGATAGCCCCTGCGACGGCGACCGCTGCAGACTCAAGCAGGGCTTCGACGACTGGGATCTGATCCAGGCTGGCGGCATAATCTTCTTCTAAAGCCACCACCGGTACCTAATCCAAACGGAAGCCGCCCTTCGGGGCGGCTTCTTTTTTTGGTCAGGGTCCGCCCCGTCACCCGACGCAAGCCGGAGTCCAGATGGTTGGCAATGCGCTGGCCCTTCCACTCCCGTCATGCCCGGCCGAAGTGCCCGGGCATCCACGAATTTCTTTGCGGCAAATCAAGACGTGGATGGCCGCCCGGCCATGACGATTGCGGGCGGAACTCATCCCCACCTCTCGAACCCCGGTTACACTCCGCCCCACCTCGTCCTTCTGAGGGCGTTTCGCGAGGCGTTCGTGAGGCGGGACGGGGTGCGGCGCCTGCGGGCTTGGTTCGCAGCCAGGCACTCGGGCCGCATCGGGGCTCCCCCCGGGACCACTTTACGAGTCCCTGTCAGGAGCTGACTGACGACTTGGCCTCGCGCGCGAGCGCGGTAAGGCCAATCGAAAGCGGGGCCCGGTGCCGTAGAAAGACGCTGCAAATGGACATGCGCTTGGAGTGGGCTGGTTGCGCCATGCGCTCAAGTAGCGCGAAGCGCGGTAGCGCACTCAATATGAGCGCGTGTGGCGCGCCGGAAGGCGCCCGCCGTCTCTGGAAAACGGAGACGGACACCACAGGTTTGCGCTTTTCGGCGCGCCGCCCCCTCATGACCTGAGGGGAAGACCTGCACAAACCGGACGCCCGACCGCGCCGCGGCAACGCGGGTGCTTGCCCCGGGCGGCTCTTCGCACTATTTTCCGCTCGATAGGTGACCCATGCAGCGCTTGACCGCCAAATCCGGATCTCTGACCGCGGCCCTGCCGGCGGTCTGCAAGCGCCTGCGCCAAGGCCAGCTCGGCCTCGTCCTTAGACGCCCCTGAGCGCGGCCGGCCCGGCGGATGTCGGGCGGGCGTTCAGGGGATCGCAACTAAAATCCGCAAAGAAACAACCGTTTGGCCGGATGTGTTAGAATCACGGCCAGGAGCTGAGGACGACAGCGATGAATTCCGATCAATCCAAGCCGAAGACGCCGCGCAGCGACAAGCACCGCGTGGTCATCTTCGACACCACCTTGCGCGATGGCGAGCAATGCCCCGGCGCCACCATGACCTTCGAGGAAAAGCTCGAGGTTGCCGAGCTGCTCGATGAGATGGGCGTCGACGTCATCGAGGCGGGCTTCCCCATCGCCAGCCAAGGCGATTTCGATAGCGTGCAGGAGATCGCCCGGCGCGCCCAGAATGCGGTGATTTGCGGCCTGGCCCGGGCGCAAATCCAGGACATCGACCGCTGCGCCGAGGCCATCAAGCCAGCCAAGCGGGGCCGCATCCATACCTTCATCGGTACCTCGCCGCTGCATCGCCAATATCAAATGGGTATCGACCAGGACGAGGCGTTGCGCCGGGTGACGGCGTCAGTGACGCGGGCGCGTTCCTATACCGACGACGTCGAATGGTCGGCGATGGATGCCACGCGCACCGAGGCCGATTTCCTCTGCCGCTGTGTCGAGGCCGCCATCAAGGCCGGCGCCACCACCGTCAACATCCCCGACACGGTGGGCTACGCCACCCACGACGAGTTCGGCGCGCTCATCAAGATGATCCTCGAGCGCGTGCCGGGCGCCGACACGATCGTGTTTTCCACCCATTGCCATAACGATCTCGGCCTGGCGGTGGCCAACTCGCTGTCCGGCGTGATCGCCGGCGCCCGTCAGGTGGAATGTGCCATCAACGGTCTTGGCGAGCGGGCAGGGAATGCCGCGTTGGAAGAGATCGTCATGGCGATCCATACGCGGTCCGACGTCATGCCGTATTGGACCGGCATCGACACCACCATGCTGACCCGCGCCTCCAAGCTCGTGTCGCGGGTGACGGCATTCCCGGTACAATACAACAAGGCCATTGTCGGCCGGAATGCCTTTGCCCACGAAAGCGGCATTCACCAGGACGGCGTGCTCAAACACGCCCAGACCTTCGAGATCATGACGCCGGAAAGCGTCGGCCTGAAAGAGTCCGCGCTGGTGATGGGCAAGCATTCCGGGCGCCATGCTTTCCGCGAGAAGCTGAAGGAACTCGGCTACGAGTTGGGCGACAACGCTTTCGAGGACGCCTTCGTGCGCTTCAAGGCGCTCGCCGACGTCAAGAAGCATGTCTATGACGAGGACATCGAGGCCCTGGTCGATCAGGAGATCGCATCCGCCCACGACCGCATCAAGGTCGTGGCGTTGACGGTGATCGCCGGCACTGGCGGCCCGCAAAAGGCGACCATCACGCTCGATATCGACGGTAAGCAGCACACTTGCGAGTCGGTCGGCGACGGACCGGTCGACGCGACGTTCAGGGCGATCAAGTCGATCGTCCCGCACGAGGCCCGGCTGCCGCTTTATCAGGTGAGCGCGGTGACCGAGGGCACTGACGCCCAGGCCGAGGTGACCGTCCGGCTCGAGGCCGACGGCAAGACCGTGACCGGCCGGGGCTCCGACACCGACACCATGGTCGCGTCCGCCCGCGCCTATGTCAGCGCACTGAACAAATTGCTGGCGCGCGAGGGAAGGCGGAAGCCCGAGACCATGCTCGCTTCCTGAGGCGGGCGCTGAGTCGCGCCTTGCCTGAAATCTGGGCGCCGGCGCCAACCCGGCCGCCGCCGCTTTCCGGACCGAATTTGGCGGCGCGCGGCCATTTTGGCTGCCGGACTTAAGGGCTCCTGTGAACCGGCGGAGCAGTCGGGTGCGAAATGGGCGGGTTCGCGCGTGAGCGGCGAACGGTCCCCGGCGAAAAGGCGTGCAAGCAAATTGTTTTTGCAAATTTGCCCCTCGACGCATTGCCCTCGACTCCGATTTGCCGCAACATGGCGCTGCGTTCGGCGGACGGTCAAACCCCTGTCATAAGGAAAACTCACTGTCCGCGCGGGTGTACCTCGTGGGCGTATGAAGGCTCGTTGCGGGGAGCCAGATTGGGGCGGGCGTATGTTCTCGCAGGTCATGGGCTTTGTCTCGGCGGACATGGCCATCGACCTTGGCACGGCGAACACTCTGGTCTACGTGCCGGGACGGGGGATCGTGCTCGACGAGCCTTCTGTAGTCGCCGTCACTCAACAGCGTGACGGCGATCGGCGGGTAATTGCCGTCGGCTACGAGGCCAAGACCATGCTTGGCCGCACGCCGACCAAGATCGAGACGATTCAGCCTTTGCGCGACGGCGTGATCGCCGATTTCTCCGCCGCCGAGGAGATGATCAAGCATTTCATCCGCCGCGTGCTCAGGCGCAGACTGTTCACCAGCCCGCGCATCATGATCTGCGTACCGGCGAGCGCCACTCCGGTCGAGCGCCGCGCGGTGCATGAAGCGGGCCTCTCGGCCGGCGCCAGGAGGGTCTATCTGATCGAGGAGCCGATCGCGGCCGCGATCGGCGCAGGCCTTCCCATCCAGGAGCCGCGCGGTTCGATGGTCGTCGATATTGGCGGCGGCACGACCGACATCGCCGTGCTGTCGATGGGCAGCGTGCTCTATTCGCGCTCCGTGCGCAGCGCCGGCAATTCCTTCGACGAAGCGATCGTCAACTACGTCCGCTTCAAATACAATTTGCTGATCGGTGCCACCAGCGCGGAAACGATCAAAAAGAATTCCGGCTGCGCCATCGCCAAGTCCAACGGCGAGCGCATGCCCATCCACATCAAGGGCCGCGACCTGCATCGGGGCTTCCCAGCTGACATCACACTCGAGCCCGACGATATCCCCCAGGCCTTGAACCTTCCCATCCAGCAGATCGTCGGCGGCATACGTCAGGCGCTTGCCGACGTGCCGCCCGAACTCACCGCGGACATTTGCGACTCCGGCATTTACCTGACCGGCGGCGGAGCGCTGCTCGATCGCCTCGATGCGCGATTCACGCAGGAGACCGGAGTGAAATTCAAGATTGCCGAAGACCCATTGCGCTGTGTCGCGCGCGGAACTGGAAAGGCCCTGGAGCAGCTCGACACCATGGCGGATTTTCTCGTCAAGCCATGAGCCGGCCATAGCGGGGAGGGGGAGCTTGCTGGCTCGGTGAGCTCCCAAGGATTGAAGAGGAAGCGCGGAAGCCACCGCCTATCCTCTCGGGGATGTCGCCGGAATGCGCGGGCGCAACTCACCGTTCAAGCCGAGGCCACGCCGAACCTGGCGGGCGCCGGGCGAATTGCTCAATTTCACCCTCTATTTCCTCTGTGCCGTGCTTCTCGTGCTGAGCCGGATCGGCCATGACGCGGTCATCGACCTGCGCGACCGCTTCGTCGACCTGACCGCGCCGGTGCTCGAGGCGACCTCGATGCCCGCGATCATGGGCCGGCAAGCCCTGGATCGCGCGCGCTCTTATATCGGGCTCGCCGAAGAGATCGACCGGCTGAAAGCGGAAAACGAACAGCTCAAGCAATGGGAATGGCGTGCCAAGTCGCTCGAGCGCAATGTCGCCCATCTCCGCTCGCTGTTGAACGCGGTCGACGAGCCGGCGCTGCATTACGTTACCGGCAGCGTCATCGCCGATGCGCGCGGACCCTTCCTGCACAGCGCGCTGATTAATCTCGGCCGCGACCACGGCGTGCGCATCGGCTATGCGGTCATCAACGGCGATGGCCTGGTCGGTCGCACCGTCGATGCCGGCGCGTCCGTTTCCCGCGTGCTGCTGCTCAACGATCTCAATAGCCGCGTCCCAGTCCTGGTCGGGCCCGGAAACGTACGCGCCCTGGTGTCCGGAGACAACGGCGCCGAGCTCAGGCTTGAGTTCCTACCGGCCGACGTCACTCTCCGCCCAGGCGACGAGGTCTACACCTCCGGTAGCGACGGCATCCTGCCGCGCGGGCTGAGAGTCGGCACCGTGATCGGATCGCCGGGCGCCTTCAAGGTCCGACCCTTTGCCGAGCTGACCTCGCTCGACTGGGTGAGCGTGCTCTATTTCGACACGCCGGCCTTGACCGCGGCCGATCCGCCGGTTGTCTCCGCCGAACAGCCGCTCTCGCCCGCGCCGGAAGGGACCGAGGAACCGGAAACCGTCCCGACGGCCTCCGCCGAGCCGGTTCTGGCGAACACGCCGATCAAACATGCCGGCGCGGTCGACGGTCCGCCGGCGAGCGAAAGCATGACGCAGGCCCAGCAATGAATGCGATCCTGCCAGGCCTCTCGGTGCTCTTCGCGGTATTCGCCGCTGCCGTGCCATGGGGCCTCCCGGCCGACGCGACCTTCATCCTGCCGCTCGTCGTGGTGATGATGGTGTTCTGCTGGCGCGCGTTGCCGGGCACGGTGCTGCCGCCCTACCTCGCCATGCTGCTCGGTCTCCTGACCGACATCACCAGCGGCGGACCTTTGGGCTTCTGGGCGCTGATGTTTCTGATCGCCGCCAGCGTCGGAGGTCGAGTGCCCTCGCTCACCGACGGCCGCGACGTGAGCAGGCTGTGGCTGGTTTGGTCCGGCGTGGCCTGTCTGGTTGCCCTCCTCGGCTGGCTGCTTGCTTCGCTCTATTTCCTCCGTTGGATCGACTGGTGGCCGATCGCCTTCGGTGCGCTTGCCTCCATCTTGCTGTTCCCGGTCGTACTGCACGGCATCTTGTGGATCCGGCGCGGGCGGATTCTGCCGGAACGCGAGGCGCTATATCGGAGGTGGACGTGAAGCTGCCGAGCTACGGTATCAACTTTCGCCGCAGCGTCTCCCGGCGCGGAACCCTGACGCGCTTCGTCAAGCAAGCCTGGTGGGGCCCAGACGGGAAGCCGCCGGACCCTGGCGTGAGGCTTAGGCATCGCTTTTCGCGCCGGGCGGTCCTGATCGGCGCCGCCCAGACGGGGCTTTTCGGGCTCTTGCTCTGGCGGCTGCGCCAATTGCAGATCGTGGAATCCTCGGAATACCGGCTGCTCTCCGACGAGAACCGCATCACCATGCAGCTCGTAGGGCCGCCGCGCGGCGCGATCTATGACCGGCTCGGCAGGTCCATTGCCGAAGACAAGGAAAATTTCCGGATCATCGTCATTCCCGCCTTCTGCAAAGACCTGGCCGCGACGCTCGATGCAGTCTCCAGAATCGTGCCCGTTTCCGCCGCGGAGAAGGACCGCGTCATGCGCGCCGCACGGCGGCAGAGCGGTTATTTCCCGGTGCTGGTCACCGAAGGCCTCACTTGGCGGCAATTCACGCTACTGAGTGTGCTCGCGCCTCAGCTGGCCGGCGTGCGCACCGACCGGTCAACCTACCGCAGATACAACCATGCCGCCAGCATGGCGCACGTGGTCGGCTATGTCGGCATGGCCGACAAGAACGAAGTCGACGAGGATCCAATCATGCGCGTGCCGGGCTTCCGCACCGGCAAATCCGGCGTGGAAAAGGCCTACGACCGCGAGCTGCGGGGTTTACCCGGCACCATCAAATACGAGGTCGATGCGCATGGGCGCGTGATCCGCGAGCTTGCTGCAACGGCGAGTGCACCGGGCAAGGATTTAGTCCTCACCATCGATCAAGAATTGCAAGCGATCGCTTTGAAGCGGATCGAAGGCCTGCGCGTCGCCTCGGTCGTGGTGATTGACGTGATGACGGGGGGTATCATCGTCATGGCGTCCTACCCGACCTTCGATCCCAACGACATTGCCTTCAAAGCCGATGAGCGCAAATGGGCGGAGCTTTCCCGGCACAGGGACCACCCGCTCGAAAACCGGGCGCTTCGAGGCCAGTATCCTCCCGGTTCGACCTTCAAGGTGGTCACTGGGCTCGCCGGGCTCGAGAACGGCGTGATCACCCCGAATGAACGGATGTCCTGCCCGGGCGGCTATACTTTCGGGCGCCGCCGCTTCCGCTGTTGGAAGAGCCATGGCGGGGGCATCAACCTGCACGAGGCGATCAAGCAATCCTGCGACGTCTATTTCTACGAGACGGTGAACCGGGTCGGCATCGATCGCCTCGCTGACACCTGCCGCGAACTCGGGCTCGGGCAGATCTACGATTTGGGGCTCGCCGGGCAGAAGCCGGGGATCGTTCCCGACACAGCCTGGAAGCGGAAGAGATTTGGCCAACCTTGGTATCTGGGCGAGACCATCAGTTGCGGCATCGGCCAGGGCTACGTCTCGACCACCCCGCTGCAGCTCGCGGTAATGACGGCGCGCGTGGCCACCGGGACCGCAGTGGTTCCGCGGCTCATCGCTCCTTACGCCCGCGAGGCGGCGCCATTCAGGACCCTCAAGATCGATCCCGTTCATCTCGACCATGTTCGCGCCGGCATGGTTGGCGTGGTCAACGAGAAGGGCGGCACCGCCGTCCGCTCCGCTCTCCAACTTCCCGACGTAAAAATGGCCGGCAAGACCGGCACCTCGCAGGTGATCAGCGCGAAGAACCAGCACAAGCTCAAGGGTTGGGAAGGCGAGACCCACGCTCTGTTCATTGCCTACGCGCCGGCCGACGCGCCACGTTATGCCGCAGCTTGCGTGGTCGAGCATGGTGGCGGCGGTTCGCGCGCCGCGGCTCCCGTGGTGCGCGATGTGATGACGGAGGTCCTGTTGCGCGATCCCGCAGCCAAGGCGCTTTTCGTCGCGAGCAACCAGCTAGGCGCGCCGTCCGCGATCGGCGCCGTGGAGCCCTCTCAGTGAGGACCTTGTTCGCCGAGGGTTTCGAGCGCCCGCAGCTTCTCCTCAAGAAGAAGCTGCTCTTGCTCAATTGGCCCTTCGTCCTGCTGATGACCGCGATCACCATGGTCGGCGTCGCCGCCCTCTATTCGGTGGCTGGAGGCGCGCTCGATCCCTGGGCAAGTCGGCATGTCGCGCGTTACTGCCTGGGGCTCGGCCTCGTCTTCGCCGTGGTGGTGATCGACATTCGCTGGTGGCTGCGCGCGGCCTATCCGCTTTATCTCGTGGCGCTGTTGCTGCTCGCCGCGGTGATGTTCTTTGGGGTCGAGAGCGGGGGTGCCAGGCGCTGGCTTGGCTGGGAAGAGTATTCGTTCCAGCCGTCGGAACTGATGAAGATCGCATTGGTTCTGGCCATCGCGCGCTACTATCAATGGCTCCCGCCGAAACAGGTGTCCTGGCCCTGGGCCGTGCTGCCGCCGCTAGTGATGATCGGCATACCGGTGCTCTTCGCCCTTGAGCAGCCCGACCTCGGCACGGCGGCTTTGTTCGGCATTGTCGGCTGCGGCTTATTGTTCTTGGCCGGTGTGAGCTGGCTGTATTTCCTGGGCGGCCTGGCCGGCGTCATCGCCGCGCTCCCGCATGTCTGGGCGAAGCTGCACGACTACCAACAGGAGCGCATCCTCACCTTCATCGACCCGGAACGCGATCCGTCCGGTTCGGGCTACCACATTCTGCAATCCAAAATCGCCATCGGCTCCGGCGGCTTCGCCGGCAAGGGCTTCATGCAGGGCACCCAGGCGCAGCTACATTTCCTCCCCGAGAAGCACACCGACTTCATTTTCACCATGTTCTCCGAGGAGATGGGTTTCATCGGCGCCGCCTTCCTGCTGGCGCTCTACCTTCTCGCGCTCATCTTCATTACCTATATGGCGTTGAGATGCCGTAGCACCTTCCCGCGGCTGGTCGCCGCTGGGATGGGCCTTTGCCTGTTCGTCTATGTGTTCATCAACGTGGCGATGGTGACGGGGCTGGTGCCGGTGGTGGGCGTGCCGCTGCCGCTCGTCTCTTATGGCGGCACCTCGATGCTGACCATGATGGTGGGCTTAGGCTTCGTGCTGAATGCCCATGTCAACCGGGATGTCCGTCTCAGGCGCGAGGAGATCGGCCCGTTCTGGTGATCCCGGCCGGAACCCGCCCTGGACAGGGCAAGCAGGCCAGTGCTAAGGGGGCACCTTTGACGTGGGGCTATCCCTCGGGTCGCTCCGCAAGGTGCGCCTTGATGTGGAAGGCGGACTAAAGGGCGCATAGCTCAGGTGGTAGAGCAGCTGACTCTTAATCAGCGGGTCCAAGGTTCGAGTCCTTGTGCGCCCACCAAACAACTCATTGACGTGGTTGATACTTTATAAGAGGGCACTATAAGCGCATCGTCTGCTCACCGCTTCAGGTTCCAAAGAGGTTCCAACGGTTGTTTGAGTGACCTCCTGGCAGCACGGCGAAGTCAGCGTACAATGGCTAGGGCTCAATCGCATTGTTAATTCAGGGCAGGGGGCGCGCCCCACCCCCTATTTGGACAGGCCCCACCCCGTGTCCCCCCTGTTCGCCAGGGACCCAGGAAAAACATAGACTAGGAAAAATCCAACTGTCCCTCGGCTTG
>DATICH010000011.1:0-2992 GCA_035456885.1 Methyloceanibacter sp. | reverse complement strand
TTCTGGGAACTGTTTTGCGTCTTTTTACGCTTTACAGCTTACTGGGGGAATGGTTTTTCGCTACATTCAACCCAGCTATAGGGCGCAATTTCACGGGCGAGAGCGATGCAGGCGAACGAAGCCTCCACCGATGTCATTATTGTTGGCGCAGGTCCGGTCGGCCTGTTCGCCGTGTTCCAGCTTGGCCTGGCCAAGCTCAACACCCACCTCGTCGACATTCTCGACCGGCCCGGCGGCCAATGCGCCGAACTTTATCCCGAGAAACCGATCTACGACATTCCGAGCGTTCCGGTCTGCACCGGGCAGGAGCTGACCGATCGGCTGCTGGAGCAGATCAAGCCGTTCGAGCCCGTGTTTCATTTCGGCGAGATGGCCGCTTCGCTCGACAAGACCGAGGACGGCAGATGGCGGCTCACCACCGACCTGGGAACCGTGCTCACCGCGCCGGTCATCGTCATCGCCGCAGGCGGCGGCAGCTTCGTGCCGAAGCGCCCGCCGATCCCCGGCATCGAGGCCTATGAAGGCAGCGGTGTGTTTTATGCCGTGCGCAAGATCGAGCAGTTCCGCGGCAAGCGCATTGTGATTGCCGGCGGCGGCGACTCCGCGCTCGACTGGACGGTGAATCTCGCGCCGATCGCGCAGAGCCTGACCCTGATCCATCGGCGCGCAGAGTTCCGCGCCGCGCCCGACACGGTGGGCAAGATGCGCGCGCTGGAAGCACAAGGTCTGGTGAAATTCGAGATCGGCCAGCCGGCCGGGCTGAAAGGCGCCGGCGGCAAGCTCGAGGCCGTTACAGTCAAGCGCAACGAGAGCGAGACCTTCGACATCGAGACCGATGCGTTGCTGCCGTTCTACGGGCTCACCATGAAGCTCGGGCCGATCGCCGATTTCGGGCTCAATCTGCACGAGAACCTGATTCCCGTCGATACCGAGAAATTCGAGACGAGCACGCCGTCGATCTTCGCCATCGGCGACATCAACACCTATCCCGGCAAACTGAAGCTGATCTTGTCGGGCTTTCACGAGGCGGCGCTGATGGCGCAGGCCGCGCATCGCTACGTGCATCCTGACAAGGTGCTGCGTTTCCAGTACACGACCTCCTCCTCGGAGCTGCAGCGTTTGTTGAAGGTCGCCTGACATGTTCCTCATCGTACATATGCCGGACGGCACGTCGCATCGCCTGGAGGCGCTGGAAGGCTGGCGCGTCATGGAGGTGATCCGCGACTGGGGCCTGCCGATCAAGGCGGAATGCGGCGGGGCTTGCGCTTGCGCCACGTGCCATGTGTGGGTCGGCGAGGAGTGGGCTTCGAAGCTGGTGCCGCCCTCGGCCGAGGAGCTTGAGATGCTGGACGGCGCGTTCAACGTCGATGCGCGCTCCAGGCTCTGCTGCCAGATCATCATGTCGAAGGAGCTCGACGGGCTCGAAGTCGAGCTTGCGCCCGAGAGCTTGACCGACGCCCCGGTCGAGCGCGTGGCGGTGGGAGGCTAGCGCATGCGCATCTTTCCCATCCTGGTCAGCTTCGACGGCAAGCCTCCGCTGGTGACCGGCGGCGGCGAGCTGGCGCTGGTCAAGACGCGGCTGCTGTTGAAGCGCGCGCCGTCGGTCGATATCGCCGCCGACGAGATCTCGCCCGAGGTCAAGGCGCTCGCCGAGCAGGGGCTCGTGTCGGTCGTTGCCGGACGCCCCGGCATCGATCAATTGCGCGGAAGGCCGCTGGTGATCGCGGCGACCGAGGACGACGAGGAGGATGCCCGCGTCTCGGCCATCGCCCGCGCGCTCGGCGTGCCGGTGAACGTGCCCGACCGGCCAGAGCTTTGCACTTTCGCGCTGCCGGCGATCGTCGATCGCGGCGAGGTCACGGTGGCGATCGGCACCTCGGGCGCTTCGCCGGTGCTGGCGCAGCGCCTGCGCGCCTGGCTCGAGCAGGAGCTGCATCCAAGACTCGACGCCTTGGCCAAGCTTGCCGCCGAGTTTCGTAACCCGGTCGCCGAGCGGCTGCCTTCGGGTCCGCCGCGGCGGAAATTCTGGGAGGCCGTGTTCGAAGGCGCCGCCGCCGAGGCGATGCTCGAAGGCGACGAGGACAAGGCGCGCGCGCTGATCGGCAAAGCGATCGAGGAGGCCGCGGAGAAGCCCGCGCCGCGCGGCCGCGTGCTGCTGGTGGGCGCGGGCCCAGGCGATCCGGAACTGCTCACCATGAAGGCAGTCCGCGCGCTGAAGGCCGCCGACGTGATCTTCTATGACCGGCTGGTCGGCGAGGGCGTGCTCGACCATGCCCGCCGCGAGGCCGAGCTGATCGAGGTCGGCAAGGCCAAGGGCGCGCATAGCTTCTCGCAGGACGAGATCAACGCGCTGCTCGTCGAGCGGGCGCAGGCCGGCCAGACCGTGGTCCGCTTGAAGGGCGGCGATCCTTTCATCTTCGGTCGCGGCGGCGAGGAGCTCGACGCGCTGCGCGCGGCGGAGATCGCCGTTGAAATCATACCTGGCGTCACGGCCGGCATTGCCGCGGCCGCCTCTTTGCAGATTCCGCTCACCCATCGCGAGGTGTCGCACACGGTGACCTTCCTGTCCGGCCACGAGGCCGGCGGGACGGAGCCCTCCTTCGAGCATCTCGATCTTGCCGCGCTGGCCGGCGGCAGGAACACGCTGCTCGTCTATATGGGCGTGAGCACCGCCGGCCTGATCGCCAAGAAGTTGATCGAGGCTGGTTTCCGGCCGGACCTTCCCGTGCTCGCGGTCGAGAACGCAAGCCGCGATGACGAGCGCCGCGTGCTCGCCACCATCGCCGAACTTGCCGCGCATCCGGAGCGTCTCGGACTGACGAGCCCGGCGGTGTTGATCTTCGGCGAGGTTGCGGGTCTGCCCGCCTCCGGCATCGTCGAGGACATCCTCGCTTTGGAGGAGGTCGCCCGCTATGCCTAGCGTCGTCACCGCCAACCGCCTTGTCGACGGCATCGTCGTCTATCTCGCGCCGGACGGAAGCTGGACCGAGGA
>DATICH010000010.1:0-2783 GCA_035456885.1 Methyloceanibacter sp. | reverse complement strand
GAACAAGCGCTTCATTCCAGGAATGCCATACAAGGCCGGGTGCGCTTCCACGATCAATCGCTGAATTGACCCGAAGTCGTCAGCCTCCAGCAGATCGAGAAGCCCAAGCCGTGTCGCCCGGCAAAAAAGCTGCTAGCGCCTGGCTGTGGTGCGCCAAACGGCCGCGCGGGACGGGCGCTCGGCCCTCAGCTCGGCTGGCTCCGGTACGCGGGGCAGCGCCTCCATCACCCGCTTGCGGGGGAAGGTGATGATCACCTCGGTGCCGTAGCGGAGCTTGCTCTTCAGCTCGAACGTGCCGTCGTGCAGCTCGGTCAGACCTTTGGTGATGGGGAGCCCAAGCCCCGTGCCCCCTTCGGCCGTCTGATGCGCGAGCGAGCCTTGGCCGAAGCTTCTCAGCACGCGCGGGATCTCGTTTTCGGGGATACCCGGGCCGGTGTCCTTGACGCTGAGAAATTGCCCACCGGTCGCAGTGCGCGCGACTTTGAGAGTGATGGTGCCGCCGGCCGGCGTGAACTTGATGGCGTTGGAGAGCAGGTTGAGGCAGATTTGGCGGAGCGCGCGCTCGTCGGCCCAGAGCTGCGGCAGACTTTCCTCGAAAGCTTCGACGATCTTCAGCCGCTTGTTCTCGGCGCGGAGTCGCATCAACTGGTGGCAATCCTCGACCACGTCGGTGAGATCGATCGGCGCTTCGCGCAGCTCGTAGCGACCGGCCTCGATGCGGCTGATATCGAGGATCTCACTGATCAGATTGAGCAGGTGCTGCCCGCTCTGATGGATATCGTTGGCGTATTCCTTATAGGTCGGGTTGGCGTGCGGGCCGAGGATTTCCGCGCGCATGATCTCGGAGAAGCCGAGGATGGCGTTGAGCGGGGTGCGCAACTCGTGGCTCATGGTGGCGAGGAAGCGCGACTTGGCGTGGTTCGCCTCCTCGGCGCGCAGCCGCGCCTCGTCGGAGATCGCCTTCGACTGCTCGAGCTCGGCGATCAGCGCGTCCTTTTCGGCGCGAAATTCGAGCATGGCGACCACGGTCGAGTTGAGCCCATTGGTCAGCCAGATGAAATAGATGTGCACACCGACCGCCATCGCCGCCATCGCCCAGTAGAACGGATTGTCGAGCAGCGCGAAGCGGATGACGATGGCGACGGTCATCGGCAGGGTGCCGGCGTAGACGATCGGCAGCACCGTCGAGGCGAACAGCATGCGCATCGAGATGACCACCAGGAGCGAGGCGAAGATGAAAGTGTTGGCCGCCTCGTTCTGGGTGTCGGGGCTGATGAAGGCAACGCCCGCCCAGCACACGCCATAAAGGAACTCCGCGGCGGTGATCTTGGCGCGCCACATCGGCGTCTGCGCATCGTCTCGCGGCGCTCTGGTGAATTGACGGCAGAGCGCGATCAGAATGCCCTTGGCCACGAAAACGGTGCCAAGCCAGATCAAGAGGTCGCGCGGGGGGGCCCAGAACATCGCGCCCATGGCCACGATGATGGCAAGCAGGGGGGTGGTGATGGCGGCGGACAGCTCGTTCCGCACGAACATCAACAGGAGCTCGTATTCGAACTCTGGCTTGCCGCCCGACTTGTAGGTGAGCTTCTCGCGCGCCTCTTGCACGCTGCGGAAGGCGCGCCGCTTGGCGCTCGCAGCCGCCGGGGCGGCCCGCTCCGCCTCCACTGGCACGCTTACCGACATGCTCCCCACTCGACCCGCGACAACCTGATTGACAAAAAAGTGAGGGTAGCCAAGGGCATACGCCCAGGCGGCGCCCGCCCAAGAACCCCCTGAAGGCCCGCCTAAACTATCTGCTGAAATCCCTAACGGTGCGTTTACTCTCGCCCCGTGCTGATACGAGGCTCTAAGATGCGCGCGCCATGCAACTGACCATCATCGGCTGCGGGGACGCGTTCGGCGCGGGCGGTAGTCTCCAGACTTCCTTTCATGTGCGAGCGGGGGCTGCATGTTTCCTGATCGACTGCGGGGCTTCAAGCCTGATCGGCATGCGCCGGCTTGGGCTTGAGCCGAACGAGATCGACACCGTGTTCGTGTCGCATCTGCATGGCGATCATTTCGGGGGGCTGCCCTGGCTCCTCGTCGACGCCATCTATGTGAGCAAAAGGACGCGTCCGCTGGTGGTGACGGGCCCGAAAAGCATCGAAGCGCGCTTTCTTACCGCGGCCGAGACGCTTTATCCCAACATCACCACAACCAAGCGCGACTTCGATTTGCGGTTCATCGAATATGAGGAGCGGAAACCGCTCGAGGTGGGCGCGGTGAGGGTGACGCCTTTCGAGGTGAAGCATCCCTCCGGCGCCCCGCCTTATGCGTTGAGATTCGACATCGAGGGGAGGGTGCTCGCCTTCACCGGCGATACCGGCTGGGTGGAGGTGCTATGCGACGTGGCGCAAGGCGCCGATCTCTTCATCTCCGAATGCTTCCAATACGACGTCGTGCTTCCCATCCATCTCGACTACCAGACCATCGACGCCAACTATGCGCGGCTCGGCGCCAAGCGCGTGCTGCTGACCCATATGGGGGAGGCCATGTTGTGGAATGTCGCCAAGGTAGATCCTGAGCGTTATCTCATCGCCCATGACGGGATGATCTTGGATCTATGACCATGACGCGCCCGGTCGAGCTTGAGGGCATGCTCGCCGCCATCCGCGCCTGCCGGCATTGTGTCGAGACGCCGCAAGGCAAGCCCTTGCCGCACGAGCCGCGCCCAGTGTTGCGCGCGAGCCGCACGGCGCGGCTTGCCGTGTGCAGCCAGGCGCCGGGCACCAAGGTGCATC
>DATICH010000009.1:0-2945 GCA_035456885.1 Methyloceanibacter sp. | reverse complement strand
ATAAGGGGTGATCAGCCCCTTGGCGCACCAGTCGAGCAGCTTGACCATATTGGCGCGGTGCTTCTCGGGATAGCGTTCAACGAAGGCAGTCCAGAACACGCCGATGATGGCGCAGCCCTTGAGCATCACCAGATTGAGCGGCAGGCGTGGGATGGTGCCGGAGGCGAAGCCGACGACGAGATGGCGGCCTTCCCATCCCATCGCGCGCACGCCGGGCTCGGCGTGCGAGCCGCCAACGGTATCGTAAAGGACGTCGAGGCCCTTTGGTGCCGTGAGCTGCTTTAGCCGCGACTTGAGATCTTCGGCTTCGTAGTTGATGCCCTCATCGGCGCCATGCTCCCGCGTAAGCGCCAGCTTGTCGCCGGAGGAGGCGACGGCGATGACGCGAGCGCCCATGAGCTTGGCGATCTCCACCGCGGCAAGCCCGGCACCGCCGGCGGCGCCGAGTACCGCCACGGTCTCGCCGGCTTGCAGGGCGGCGCGGTCCTGAAGGCCGTGCAGCGCCGTCCCGTACGTGATGGTGATGCCAGCGGCGATTTCGTCGCTCACGCCATCCGGAATCGGCACGGCATTCTTCGCCTTGACAACGATCTGCTCCCGGCAGCCATTGCCGCCGATAAAGGCCGCGACCCGATCGCCGCGCTTGAACTCGCTCACATTGGCGCCGACCGCTTCGACCGTGCCGGCGATCTCGGCGCCCGGCGAGAACGGAAGCGGTGGCGACATCTGGTATTTGTTGCGGAGGACAAGCGTGTCGAAGAAGTTGAGGCCCACCGCCGTGACCTTGACGAGAACGTCGTCCGGGCCGGCACTGGGCGCGGCCACCTCCTCCAGGCGCAACGCCTTCGGGCCGCCAAATTCGCTGAACTGCGCGACGCGCATCGAGTCTCCCTGTCTTATTGGCCAACCGGGCGGGCTTTCCGCGTATAATGGCGCTTGCGGCGTGCTTGTGGCAGAGAAGGATTGTGAAAACCTCACTACCCTCCGCGCGCGGCTATTTCGCCATTGGCGTCGAAGGCATATCCAAGGCCGTCAATCTCGGCAATCTCTTGCGCTCGGCGCATGCCTTCGGCGCAAGCTTCGTATTCACCATCGGCGCCGATCCGCGCGCATTGCAAACCCAATCCGATACCTCGAAGTCCTCGACGCATGTGCCCCTGTACCATTGGCGGAGTCAGGCCGAGCTCGAGCTGCCGAAGGGGTGCAGCCTGGTCGGCGTCGAGATTCTCGACGACGCGCAGGAGCTGCCGAGCTTCCCCCATCCCCAACGCGCCGCCTATGTGCTCGGCCCCGAGCGCGGCACCCTCTCGCCCGAGCTTGCCGCGCGTTGCCAGCATCTGGTGCGGATTCCAGCCGCGTTTTCCCTCAATCTCGCCACCGCTGGCGCCATTGTCATGTATGACCGGCTGTGCTCGCTTGGGCGCTTCGGAACGCGGCCGGTGGCCGAGCATGCGCCGCCCGCGCCGTTAAAGTCGCATGTGCAAGGTCCGCCCAAAAGTCGGCGGCGGGGTTGACCCTGCCTTGTTATCAAAGGAAAATCGGCCTCAATGAAGGCCTGCTCAGGAATCGGGGACGGGGAGATGCGCCGAGCAGTTCAAGCCGCTTGCCTCATCGCAACACTAGGCGTCACGCCCGCTTTGGCGCAGGAAGTGGCCCTGCTCGAGAAGTTCAGCGATTGGTCGAGCTATGCGGCCACCGGCAGTCCGAAGGTTTGCTTCGCCGTTGCCAAGCCCGACGACATCCATCCCAAGGCCGTCAAGCGCGGTCCGATCTTCTTCTATATCTCCCGTTGGCCCGCGGACAATGTGGTGGAGGAGGTCAGCGTGAAGATGGGCTACCCGTTCGCCGAGGGCGCCAAAGTCACGGCGACGATCGGCAGCGCTAAATTCGAGTTATTCACCAAGGAAGAAGGGGCATTCGTCGAGAAGTCCCAAGACGAGGCCAAGCTGATCGAGGCGATGAAGGCCGGCAGCACCATGAAGGTGGAGGGGCGCTCGGCGCGCGGCACCAACACGCGCGACACCTATTCGCTGAAGGGCCTCTCCGAGGCGCTGGAGCGGGCGATGAAGGAGTGCAGCGGTTAGCGCCGCCAAAATCCTCCCGGCTTGGCATTTTCAGTCGCGGACATGATATGAGGGCGGTGCCGGCTGGCCGCCGGCGAAGGCTTTCGCTCATGACCCTAGCTTCGCCAACAAGCGCACTGGTAGCGCCTGATCCCCGCGGCTCCCGGAATGGGAGCCTGATTGGGCTCGGTCGTGCCGGACTTGCTGAGCGCTTGCGCGATCTCGGCGTAGCGGAGCGACAGATCCGGATGCGGGTCAGCCAGCTGTGGAGCTGGCTCTATGTGCGCGGCGCGGCCGATTTCGACGCGATGACGGATGTCGCCAAGGAGCTGCGCAGCGAATTGGCGGCGGCTTGCGCGCTCGACCGGCCGGGGATCGTCACGGAGCAGACCTCGGTCGACGGCACCCGCAAATGGCTGCTCCGCCTCGAAGACGGCAAGGAGATCGAGACCGTCTATATCCCCGAAGAAAATCGCGGCACGCTGTGCATTTCCAGCCAGGTCGGCTGCACTTTGACCTGCTCGTTCTGCCATACCGGCACGCAGCGCCTAGTGCGCAATCTCACCCCGAACGAGATCGTCGGCCAGATCATGCTGGCGCGCGACCGGCTCGGCGACTGGCCCGGCGCGCAAGCCGAGGACAGTCGAGGCCTGCCCGACGCCGAGCGCAAGATCACCAATGTCGTGCTGATGGGCATGGGCGAGCCCCTCTACAATTTCGATCACGTGCGCGACGCCTGCTTGATCGCCGCCGACGGCGAGGGTCTTGCCATCGGCAAGCGGCGCATTACGCTTTCGACCTCGGGCGTGGTGCCGGAGATCCCGCGCTGGGGCGAGGAAGCGGGCACCATGCTGGCCATCTCGATGCATGCGGTGCGCGACG
>DATICH010000008.1:0-2698 GCA_035456885.1 Methyloceanibacter sp. | reverse complement strand
GCAAGGACACCCCGGTCGGTAAGTGCGCCATTCAGCTTCTGTGCCTCGACCACCACCGCGCCGGCGCCGTCACCGAACAAGACGCAAGTCGAGCGGTCCTGCCAGTCGAGGATGCGCGAGAAAGCCTCCGAGCCGATGACCAACGCCCGCTTGAACGAACCGCTCTTCAGGTAGCTGTCGGCGGTGGTAAGCGCGAACACGAAGCCGGAACAGACCGCCTGCATGTCGAAAGCCGCGCCATGGGTGATGCCGAGTTCAGCCTGAATGGTGACGGCTGTCGCGGGGAACGTCTGATCCGGGGTCGAGGTGGCGAGGACGATGAGGTCGATTTCCTCGGGTGCGATCCCGGCATCGTCGAGCGCCGCACGTGCTGCGACCGCGCCCATCGACGACGTGAGCTCGCCCTCCGCCGCGATCCGCCGTTCTTTGATGCCGGTCCGCTCGGTGATCCAGCGGTCGGAGGTATCGACCATTTTGGCGAGGTCGTCATTGGTCAAGACCCGCTGAGGCAGGTAGCCTCCGCATCCCGTGATGACCGACCTGATGATACTCAACGTTGCCTACTCCTGAGCCTCAAGCCGCCCCTTCGAGCTCCAATTTGGTATGAAAGCTGGCCACGTCGCTTGCCAGCCGCTTTACCACGCCGTTCGATGCCATGTCGTAGGCAAGATCGATGGCGCTGGCGAAGCCAGTCGCATCAGTGCCGCCATGGCTTTTGACGACGATACCGTTCAAGCCAAGAAATATGCCGCCGTTTAGCTGGCGTGGATCCATTTTCTCTTTAAGCGCGCGAAAAGCGCCCTGCGCCAGAACAGCGCCGATGCGCGCCAGGAGTGACTGCCCCATGGCCGCACGGAGATATTCGCCGATCTGCTTAGCCGTTCCCTCCGCTGTCTTCAAGGCGATGTTGCCCGTAAATCCATCGGTGACAACGACATCGACGGCGCCATGACCAACGTCGTCCCCTTCGACAAAGCCGCGATAATTGATAGGGAGCGGAGAATCCTTGAGCACGGCCGCGGCCTGCTTGATCTCGTCGAGACCCTTGACCTCCTCAACGCCGATGTTGAGAAGCCCGACCGACGGCTTATCGATGCCGAACAAGGCGCGCGCCATGGCCGCCCCCATTAAGGTGAATTCGACGAGCTGACGGGAGTCGGCGCCGACATTGGCGCCGACATCAAGCACGATGCATTCGCTCTCGACGGTTGGCCAGATCGCGGCGATGGCCGGACGGTCGACGCCTTCGATCGTCTTCAGGCAGAATTTTGCCATCACCATCAGGGCCCCGGTGTTGCCGGCGGAAACGGCCGCGTCGGCACGTCCGTCTTTCACGGCCTCGAGCGCGAGCCACATGCTGGAATGATAGCGGCCCTTGCGCAGGGCCTGACTTGGCTTGGCGTCCATGCTGACGGCCACATCGGTATGAATCATTTCGACCTTGCCTGCGAGCGTCGGATGCGCGTCGAGCTCGGGCGCGATGCGCGCGCGATCGCCCACCAGGAGGAAGCGCGCCCCCGGGTGGCGGGTCAGCGCGATCGCAGCGGCGGGAACGACCACGCTTGGCCCGTGGTCCCCGCCCATGGCGTCGAGCGCGATGGTGACTGGAGCACCCATTCTCAGTGCCGTTCGGTGCGGATTTTACTCATGCTGCGGCCAGGCCGCGGCAACCCCCGGAAATGAGACCCGAATAGACTTAAAAGCAAGCCAGTGACAACCGGATTTTGCCCTTGGGCCTGGGGGTTCTAGCGTCGTTTCAGGGCTTCGAGTGCGGCAAATGGCCCGGTTCGTGGACCCTCGTCAGCTTCCGGCGGCTGTTGCGACCATTCCAAGCTTGCCCCTTCCCGCCTTGGGTAAGGATCGAGCGAGGTGGCCAGCATTTCGTAGACCACCGGCCCCGGGTCGATGGTACCGTTGACGATTGGCTCGGGCCATTCGAGCAAACTTCCCGGCTCCTCGGTGCTTTGTTCGACAGCCTCCAGCAAGCGCTTTGGCCAGAAATCGACTTCGACGGGCACGTCCAGAGTGGCTGCCACCGGGTCGAGCGAGAGCACGCAGGTTTGCGTGACCTTGGCACGGAGCCGACCGTTCATATGCAGCCGCCCCTCGCCTGCCTGTGCGATGCGATAGGTGAAGCTAAGGCCGTCAAGCGCGATCAAATCGAGTAGGCGGGCGATCTCGGTCATCTCGGCTTCGGTCGCGGCGATCTCGCCGCTTGCTGCGTCTCCGATTTCGTCGACTTTCAGTGGCCGCGAAAAGATCGCGCGATCAGCATCGCTCTTCATCCTCTCCAACCTCCTCAGCGACATTCCCCGGGAATTGCACCTCGCCGGCGGCAAGCGCGTCGATGTCTTGCCTCTCAAGTCGATGCAGCATGCGGGTTAGATAGTGCGTTAGACGCTTGATTGAAGCCTCTGCCTGCGCGGCTTCCGCAGGAAGCGCCTTAGAGATGGCTGCAGCAAGGGCCTCCTCTCCAACCCCTAAAGCCTTTTCATAGGCCTGCAAGACGCCTGCGCTCGAGGCCGCGAGCCTCCTCATTTTTTTCCGGATGGCGAGATCGCCGATGCCGACCTCCCTGAGCACGGTCTCCATGTCTTCGTCGAACCGGTCGGTCAGCGCCTGCGCCAGCTCGAAACCGGCTTCTCCCGCGGCCTTCAACCGATGCAGCACCGCAAAGAGGTGGAGCGACAACACAAGG
>DATICH010000007.1:0-2186 GCA_035456885.1 Methyloceanibacter sp. | reverse complement strand
TAGCGCCAGCAGGAGGAATTATCGATCACCACGCAGCCCTGGGCGCCGATCCTCGGGCTCCATTCCTTGGACACCCCAGAGCCGGCCGACATCAGCGCGAAATCGATGCCGCGGAAATCGAACTGCTCCAGGTCCTGACATTTGAGCCGCGTGTCGCCATAGGAGACCTCGACGCCCATCGAGCGGCGCGAGGCGATGGCGAATACCTCGTCGGCGGGGAATTCGCGCTCGGCGAGGATATTGAGCATTTCGCGCCCGACATTGCCGGTCGCGCCGATAACGGCCACTTTGTAGCCCATGCTCTGCCGCTCCTTGGATCGCTAAATTAGGCGGGAGTTTTGCGGCCGATTTACGGGGAACGGCCCCGGTTGTAAAGGTCGCGGAGCGGAAACGTTCGTCCCTTACCAGAGGTTTTCGCCGGAGGGCGGCAGGGAGCTTCGCATGATGAGTGTCGTCGCGCGCGCCATATGCCTTTGGCTGCTTACGCTCTCGGTTGCCGCTTGCGACGTGGCCGAGCTTCCGGAGGAGGCGACGCAAGGGCCCGAGCCAACGATCCCGCCGCCGAGCGAGGCGCTCATTCCCGCCATCAATATCGCGCCCGCCGGGTCCTGGCAGCAAGGCAGGACCCCGGTTGCCGCGGAGGGCCTGGCGGTGAATGCGTTCGCCGCGGGCCTCGACCATCCGCGCTGGCTTTATGTGCTGCCGAACGGCGACGTTCTGGTTGCCGAAACCAACGCACCCGGCAATGGAATGCCGACGAGCTTCAAGGGACTCATGATCGTCTGGGCAATGGGTCTCGCCGGCGCCGGCGTGCCGAGCCCCAACCGCATCATCCTGCTGCGTGACGCGGACGGCGACGGCTTGGCCGAGACGCGCAGCGTGTTCCTCGACGGCCTCAACTCGCCGTTCGGCATGGCGCTGATCGGCGACAAGCTCTATGTCGCCGAGACCGATGCGCTGCTCCGTTTCGACTATGTGGAAGGCGCGACCGAGCTCGAAGGCGACGGCGTGAAGGTCGCCGATCTTCCGGGGGGGCCGCTCAACTATCACTGGACCAAAAGTCTGGTGGCGAGCCCGGATGGCTCGCGCCTCTATGTCGGCGTCGGCTCGAACAGCAATGCCGGCGAGAACGGGCTCGAGGTGGAGAGGGAGCGCGCGCGGATTGTCGAGATCGATCCCATAACGGGCGAGACGCGCAGCTTCGCCACCGGCTTGCGCAACCCGGTCGGGCTCGCTTTCGAGCCGGAGACCGGCGCACTCTGGGCTGTGGTGAATGAACGCGACGAGCTCGGCTCCGACCTCGTCCCGGATTATCTCACCGAGGTGAAAGAGGGGGCGTTCTACGGCTGGCCGTTCAGCTATTGGGGTCAGCATGTCGATCCCAGGCCGAAGCCGCAAAATCCGGAGCTGGTGGCGCGGGCGATCGCGCCGGACTATGCGCTCGGCAATCATGTCGCGGCGCTCGGACTTGCCTTCGCCAAGGGCAATCTGTTGCCGGAGGCCTATCGCAGCGGCGCGTTCATCGGCGAGCACGGCTCGTGGAACCGCATTCCGTTCAGCGGCTACAAGGTCGTGTTCGTGCCTTTCGCCGGCGGCCGCCCCACGGGCCAGCCGGCCGACGTGCTGACCGGTTTTCTCAGCGAGCGCGGCGAGGCGCAAGGACGCCCGGCGGGCGTCGCCATCGACCGCGAGGGCGCGCTGCTGGTCGCCGACGACGTGGGCAATGTCGTGTGGCGGGTCGCGCCGGCAGCGGCCGGCCGATGACGCGGAGCACGGCGTCGAGTTGCGCGGAAACCCATAAGCGTGCGGCGGATCGCTACATCCTCGCCAGCATCGGCGCGGTGCTGCTGTTCGCGCTGGTGATGGCGCTGGCGGTGCTTGCCTATTGGTCCGGCATCATGATGGGTCCGAGACCGCTCTACCGCTGGCTGCTGCGCGAGGATAGCGTGGTGGAGAGCCTGACCGCGGTCTTGCTTGCTTTGGCGGCGATGCTTGCCTTGGCCGCGGCAATTCGGATGCCAGAGCCCTTGCGCTGGTCGCGCCCATTTTTTCTACTGTTTGCGGCGTTCTCCTTGCTGATGGCGCTCGAGGAGATCAGTTGGGGTCAGCGCCTGTTCGATATCGAGCCCGGCGCGTTCTTCAGGACCTATAGCGACCAGAAGGAGATCGGCCTGCACAACGTGATG
>DATICH010000006.1:0-17729 GCA_035456885.1 Methyloceanibacter sp. | reverse complement strand
GAGATCGTCTGGGCGCTGGTCGCCGACGCCAATCGCTATTTCGCCGGAGAGGAGCCCTGGGCCCACAAGAAGACCAATCCGGAGCGCATGGAGACCATTCTTTATGTGACGGCGGAGGTCACCCGACAAATCGCGATCCTGGTGCAGCCCGTCATGCCGGAGAGCGCGGCCAAGCTGCTCGATCAACTCGGTGTGCCCGCGGATGCGCGCGATTTCGGAAGTTTGGGAGCGAAGGAACGGCTCAAGCCTGGGACGGAATTGCCGCCGCCGCAGCCTGTGTTCCCGCGCCATGTCGAAGCTGGCGAAGCGGCGGCCTCGTGGAGTTAACGGCAGAGCCGCAAGATGCGCGCCTCGTCGACCCCTTCGACCACCACACCGCCGATTACAGTGCGCGGCACGGCGGTGTCGCCGAACCGCCTCACCATATAGGCTTGGACCGGTACGGTGGTTGCGTCGCGAATGGAATATTTGATGTGGTGGCGGCCGAGGATGGCCCTGACCTGCCGGCAATACGGACACCAGGAGGCATTGTAGAGCACGACCTTCTTGTTGCAGCCGGCCAGGGCGGGAGCAGGAGGGAGGACGAGCAGCAGCAACGCCGCGGCAGCCGCCACGGCAAGCCGATTGACGGTCAAAAGTCTTTTCACCATTTACTTCTCTCACTCGCGTTCTGTTTAGGCTAGCAGATCGCGCTATAGCGGTCTTTATCTCTGCCATGCTGATCGACAGCCATTGCCATCTCGATTTTCCGGAGCTCAAAGGCGAGCTTGAGGCGGTGCTGCAACGTGCGCAGGACGCCGGCGTCGGTCTCGTGGTGACGATCTCGACGCGGGTGCGGCGTTTCAACGAGTTAAAGGCGATGGTCGAGGCGCATGACAACGTGTTCTGCTCGATCGGCACGCATCCGCACAACGCCGCCGAGGAGCCCGATATCGTGGTGGAGGAGCTGGTCGAGCTCGCGCGGCATCCCAAAGTGGTGGCGATCGGCGAAGCGGGGCTCGATTACCACTACGACCATAGTCCGCGTGACGTGCAGAAGAAGAGCTTCCGCACGCATATCGCCGCTGCACGCGAGACGGGCTTGCCGCTGGTCATCCACGCGCGAGAGGCGGACGCCGACATTGCCCGCATGCTGGAGGAAGAGAGCAGGAAGGGCGGCTTTCCTTTCGTGCTGCACTGCTTCACGAGCGGCCCCGAGCTCGCGCATCGCGGTCTCGCGCTCGGCGGCTACGTCTCATTCTCCGGTATCGTGACCTTCAAGAATGCGGAAGAGCTGCGCGATATCGCTCTTGCCGTGCCGTCCGACCGGATCCTGGTCGAGACCGATGCGCCTTATCTTGCGCCGGAACCTTATCGGGGCAAGACCAACGAGCCGGCCCATGTGACACACACTGCCACGCGGCTTGCGTCGCTGCGCGGAATCGGCGAAGCCGACATGGCGCGGCTGACCACCGAGAATTTCTTCAGGCTATTCAAGAAGGTGCCACGCTCCGCTGTTAAAGCATCGCAAGACGCGGCATGAGCCTCAAATACACCATTCTCGGCTGCGGCACGTCCGGCGGCGTGCCCCGCGTCGGCAATCATTGGGGCGCCTGCGACCCCAAAGATCCGAAAAACAGACGCATGCGTTGCTCGCTGCTGGTGCAGCGCAGGGGAGAAGAGGGCGAGACCTCGGTCTTGGTCGACACCTCTCCGGACCTCCGGCAGCAATTGCTGGACGCCCGCGTCGGCTGGCTCGACGGCGTGCTTTACACGCACGATCATGCCGACCACACGCACGGCATCGACGACCTGCGCCAGGTTTGCTTCAACGGCCGGCGGCGGGTGGATGTCTACTACGACGAAATGACAGGCAGGCAGCTCCGCGAACGCTTTCGCTATTGCTTCGAGCAACCGCCGGGCAGCGAGTATCCGACTATCCTCGACGGACACGAGATCCGCGCCGGCGAGAGTTTCCGAGTCTCCGGGGCAGGGGGCGCGATCGAGGCGCTACCCTTCCGGCAAGTCCATGGCTCAGGTGAATCGCTCGGCTTCCGCTTCGGCGGGCTCGCTTACTCACCGGATATCAGCGACCTGCCGGAGGAGTCGCTCAAAGCGCTTGAGGGACTCGATGTGTGGATCGTCGATGCGCTACGCTACACGCCGCATCCGAGCCATCTTTCCGTCGAGCAGGCTCTCGGCTGGATCGCGCGGGTCAAGCCCAAGCGCGCGCTGCTCACGCACATGCATGTCGATCTCGATTACGAGACGCTGAAACGGGAGCTGCCTGATAGTGTCGAGCCCGCCTATGACGGCATGGTGCTCACGACTGACGCTTGACGCTCTTCCAGATATCGACGACCTGCCCGGTCTCGGTCCAGTCGGGCATCGCCAGCGGCACGAAAGCTTCGGCCACATCTTCGACCCTGCGCAGCGTCGCTTGGTCCTCGCCGGGATAGGCCTCAGCGCGCATGCGGGTCGCGGTCGCGCCGGGGTCAACGAGGTTGACTTTAATGGCGCTGTCGCTGGTCTCATTGGCGTAGGTCTTGGCCAAACAGTCGAGCGCGGCTTTGCTTACGGAGTAGGGGGCCCAATACGCCCGTGCCGACTGCGCCACTCCGGAGGTGACGAAGATCACGCGGCCGGCATCGGAGCGGCGCAACAATGGATCGAGCGTACGGATTAGCCGCCAATTCGCCGTGACGTTTACCCGCAGCACCTGCTCCCAATGCTGCGAGGGGATATGCGGCAGCGGTGACAGCCGGCCGAGAATGGCGGCGTTGCCGACAAGCACGTCGAGCCTACCGAAACGCTCATAGAGCGCGGGGCCGAGCGCGTCGATCTTGGGTCCATGCGCCAGGTTGAGCGGAATGAGGGTCGCCGTGCCACCTTGTGCCTTGATGGCGTCGTCGACCTGTTCGAGCGCCTCGCTGGTGCGGGCGATCAACAGCACATGCGCGCCTTCGCGGGCAAATCTCTCGGCTACGGCGCGACCGATGCCGCGCGAGGCACCGGTGATGAGCGCAATGCGATCCTTGAGTCGTAAAGATGTCAACCGACCTCGGCGAGGAAGGAGAGTTGCTTCTGTTGTGGCGGCCCTTCGCGGTCTCGCAGCCGGGTCGGATATTCGCCGGTGAAGCAGTGGTCGGTGAATTGCGGATAGGCGTTGTCACGGCCTTCGTAGCCCATGGCCCTGTAGATGCCGTCGACCGACAGGAAGGCGAGGGAGTCGGCGCCGATGAATGCGCGCATCTCCTCGAGCGTGCGGTGCGCGGCCAACAGCTTGTCCTGATCGGGCGTGTCGATGCCGTAGAAATCCGGGTGAGTGATGGGCGGGCTCGAAATCCGCATATGCACTTCGCTGGCGCCCGCCTCCCGCATCATCTGCACGATCTTCACCGAGGTCGTGCCGCGCACCACGCTGTCGTCGATCAGCACGATGCGCTTGTCCTTGATTTGAAACTCATTGGCGCTGTGCTTGAGCTTGACGCCGAGCTGCCTGATACGCTGCTCGGGCTCGATGAAGGTGCGGCCCACATAGTGATTGCGGATAATGCCGAATTCGAAGGGCAGCCCCGCTTCCTGTGAATAGCCGATAGCCGCGGGCACGCCGGAGTCGGGAATCGGAATGACCACGTCGGCATCGGCCGGCGCCTCGCGCGCCAATTGCCGCCCCATCTCCTTGCGTACCTCGTAGACCGAGCGGCCGCCGACGATGGAATCGGGGCGGGCGAAATAGATGTATTCGAAGATGCAAAGCCGGGCCGGATATTTGGGCACGAAGCGATGACTCTCAACGCCTTCGCGGGTGCAGACCACCACCTCGCCATTTTCGACTTCGCGCACGAACTCAGCGCCGATAATGTCGAGTGCGCAGGTCTCGGACGCGAGCACCCAGGATTCGCCGAGCTTGCCGAGCACGAGCGGCCTGATGCCGTAGGGGTCCCGGGCGCCGATCAGCTTCTTATGGGTGAGGCCGACCAGCGCATAAGCGCCTTCGACCTGGAGCAAGGCCTCGATGAATTTCTCGACGAAGCGCTGCTTTTCGCTGCGCGCCACAAGGTGGAGGATCACCTCGGTGTCGGTGGTCGACTGGCAGATCGCACCCTTCTTGATCAGAGACTCGCGCAAGGTCAGCGCGTTGGTGAGGTTGCCGTTATGGCTAAGCGCGAAACCGCCGGAGTCGAGATCGACGAAAAGTGGCTGCACGTTGCGCAACACCGGATCGCCGCAAGTGGAATAGCGCACATGGCCGATCGCCGCATCGCCCTTCAGGCGCTCGATCACCGGGCGGGAGGTGAAATGGTCGCCGACTAAACCCACGCGACGCTCGGTATGGAAGTGGTGCCCGTCGAAGCTGACGATGCCCGCCGCTTCCTGGCCGCGGTGCTGAAGCGCATGCAGCCCGAGCGCGGTCAGCGCCGCCGCATCGGGGTGGTTCAGGATGCCAAAGACGCCGCACTCCTCGTGCAGCCGGTCCTCTTCGAGCCAGCTCAATGCGGGTGTCTGGTCAGCTACGTGCTCGGTCACGGCCTTAGCCTCCTCCCAGTAAATAAAGCGCCTGCCTAAGCGCTTCAATGGCACGCGACACAACGCACTCACTCGACCGTTAATAAATTCAGGACCGTTGGTCCGGTGCGGCTTCTTCGGGGGCCTCGGGCTGCCCTTCAGGCTGCTCACCGGGCTCTTCGTCCGCGGGTCCGGGCAAGAACTGCTCCGGATCCATGGGTAGCAAGGATTCGATCGCCACCTGGGTTTGCTGCAGGAGGTTGTAGGAACGCGCGTTGCGGACCCAATCCGGCTGGTCGCGCGCCAGCGCGCTGAACAGGATGAAGACGATGGCGACCAGCAGAAACCCACGGGCCAGCCCGAAAATAAAGCCCAAGGTGCGGTCAAGCGCTCCGACCCGGCTGTCCAGCACCTTGTCGGAAACGCGGAAGGTGATCAGGCTCACGACGATCAGGGTGATGATGAAGACGCCGGCGGCGAAGACGATCTGGGCGATGCTCTGATTATCGATATAGGGGTTGAGCAGGCTCGCGTATTTGGGAGTCAGATAGAGAGCCGCGACGGCCGCCACGGCCCAGGAAAAAATCGACAGCACCTCGCGGGTGAAGCCGCGCACCATGGCGAGAAAGCCCGAGACGAGCATAATGACAATGAGAATGACATCGAGCCAGGATATGGGCATGGCACGAGGCTCCTTCGTCGGGCGGCGCGCACACTATCACGATTCCCGGCGATGAAGCACAAATGGCCCCGCCGAGCAATCGCCGAAGCCAGGCTCGACGCATTGTCGCAGGGCCGATCCTACTCGGGCGATTGAGCGCCAAATAAGGCGACGAGCTCGTCAAGTTGGGAAACGGGAAGCAGGCGCATCTGTTTGGCGTCACGGTCGCCATCGATCGCCGCTTGCGGCACGACGGCGCGCGCGAAGCCGAGCTTGGCAGCCTCCTTAAGCCGCTGATCCATATGGCCGACCGCGCGCACCGCGCCGGTCAGGCTCACCTCGCCGAAATAAACCGCATCCTCCGGCGCCGGCTGTCCGCTCATGGAAGAGATCAGCGCGGCGGCGGCGGCGAGGTCCGCGGCTGGCTCGTTGAGGCGCAGGCCGCCGGCGACGTTGAGATAGACGTCATGCGCGCCGAGCCGCACACCGCAACGGGCCTCGAGCACGGCGATCAGCATGGCCAGCCGGTTGGGGTCCCAGCCCACGACCGCGCGCCGCGGCGTGCCGAGCGAAGAGGGGGCCACCAGCGCCTGGATCTCCACGAGGATCGGCCGCGTACCTTCCATGCCGGCAAACACGGCAGTGCCGGGCGCGCCACTGTCGCGGTCGCTCAGAAACAGCGCCGAAGGGTTCTCGACTTCCTTGAGGCCTTGCTCGCGCATCTCGAACACGCCGATCTCATCGGTCGGACCGAAACGGTTCTTCATCGCGCGCAGGATACGGAATTGATGTCCGCTCAAGCCCTCGAAGGAGAGCACGGTGTCGACCATATGCTCGATGACTTTGGGGCCAGCGATCTGGCCGTCCTTGGTGACGTGGCCGACCAGCACCAGCGTTGAGCCGCTTGCCTTGGCATGGCTAATCAGCGCCGAGGCGCAGCCTCTGAGTTGCGAGATGGTGCCGGGCGCGGCCTCCACGCCTTCGGACCAGAGCGTCTGCACCGAATCGATGATCACGAGAGCGGGCGGCGTGGCGTTCGCCAAAGTGGCGATGATATTGGTGAGATTGGTCTCGGTGCCGAGCGCAATCGGCGCCTCGGTCACGCCGAGCCGTGCCGCCCGCATGCGTACTTGCGCGGGCGCCTCCTCGCCTGAGAGATAGAGCACCGGCGCGCCGGTGGCGGCGAGCCTGGCGCCCGCCTGGAGCAGCAAGGTCGATTTGCCGATGCCGGGATCGCCGCCGACCAGCACGGCGGAGCCCGCCACCAAGCCGCCGCCGAGAACGCGGTCGAACTCATCGATGCCGGTCGGAAGCCGGGCGGCCTCCAGAGTGGCGCTGGCGAGGGTCTCCAGCGCGGCAAGCCGACCCTTGCCACCCTTGATGGCGACCAGGGCCGGGGAGCCGGAGGGCGCCGCTTCCTCGATGATGGAGTTCCACTCGCCGCAAGAGGCGCACTTCCCCGACCAGCGGGAGGACACCGCACCGCAGGCTTGGCAAACGAAGGCGCGTGAAGCTTTGGCCATTGGAAGATGTCAGCCGCCGATATAGCGCCGCAGGGCGCGACGGCCAAGATTGGTCAGCACCTCATAGTCGATGGTGCCGGCGTGATCGGCCATGTGCTGCGAGGGGACGTTCGGCCCGATCAGCTCGACCCAGGCGCCGCGGCAGGACGCATCTTCGGGCACCTGGCTGACATCGATGGTGATCAGGTCCATGGAGACGCGGCCGATGACCGGTGCAGGATGGGTGCCGGCATAGGCTGTGAAGCCTTGTTCGTCGTCCTCGGTCGAGAGCGCGCGGAAGAACCCATCGGCGTAACCGACCGAGACCACGGCTACGCGAGTCGGCCGCTTCAGCGTTCGTGTCGCGCCGTAGCCGACGGTCTCGCCGGGACTTGCCTCGCGCACTTGCAGGATCCGGCCTTTCAGATGCACCACGGCCATGAAGGGATTCGTGTCCTGACGGCGTGGGTGTCCGCCATAAAGGGCGATGCCGGGGCGGACGAGATCGTAGAGAAAGTTGGGGCCGAGCAAAATGCCGGCCGAGTTGGCGAGACTCGCTTGCGCAAGGGGCAGACGTGCGCGCAAGCGATCGAAGGCGCTCCGCTGTGCCTGGCTTTTCGGATGCTCAGGCTCATCGGCGCAGGCGAGATGGCTCATCACCAGGGACAAAGTGAGCGTCTGCCAGAGGTCTCGCGCGGCCGCCACTCGATCGACTTCGCTTGAGGAAAGGCCGAGCCGGTTCATGCCTGTGTCGATGTGGACGGCACAAGCGAGCTTCTCGCCCTGGTTTGCGCAGAACGACGCCCATTCCTCGACCTCCGCGGCGCTGTTCAGCACCGGACGCAGATCGTGCGCGCGGTAGATCTCGGCGGTGCCCGGCATCAGTCCGGAGAAGACATAGATCGTGGCGCCGGGCAAGAGCGCGCGCAGCGCCTTGGCTTCAGCGATCGTGGCCACGAAGAAAGTGCTGCAGCCGGCGCGCGCCAGCGCGGACGCGGCTTGCTGCATACCGAGACCGTAGGCGTCGGCCTTGACCACGGCGGCGCACTCGGCGGGCGTGGCGAGGTCGCGCAGCTGGCGATAGTTGGCGGCAAGCGCATCGAGGTCGATGGTGAGGACCGCCGTTTCGCTGGCGGCGTCCTCGGGTCCGGCGGAGGGGGCGGTCAGTCCCGCCGCGCCGGCAGGCGCTCCTCGGTGGCGAGATTGCTGAACCGGGTGAACTCCTTCGCGAATTGGAGCTTCACCGTCCCCGTAGGTCCGTGCCGCTGCTTGCCGATGATAACCTCGGCCTTGCCGTGGGCGTTCTCGATGCTGGTTCGCCACTTGATGTGTTCGTCTGTGTTCGGAGCTGGCTCCCTATTCTCTAGATAATATTCCTCGCGATACACGAACAACACCACATCGGCGTCTTGCTCGATCGAGCCGGATTCGCGCAAATCCGCCAATTGTGGACGCTTGTCCTCCCTCTGCTCGACCTGGCGGGACAGCTGGGAGAGGGCAAGGACGGGGACGTGCAGCTCTTTGGCCAGAGCCTTCAGCCCGGTCGTGATCTCGGTGACTTCTTGCACCCGACCCTCGTGCGCACGCTTAGACGAGCCCGAGAGGAGCTGAAGATAGTCTACCACGATGAAACCGAGCCCCCTTTGCCGCTTCAGGCGCCGAGCGCGGGCAGCAAGCTGGGCGACGGTGATGCCGCCGGTCTGATCGATATAGAGCGGCAAGTGCTGAAGTTCCTGCGAGACTTCGACAATACGGTCGAAATCGGCAGAATTAATGCGACCACGGCGTATTTGTTCTGATGGGATCTCCGCCTGTTCGGCAATAATGCGTGTGGCAAGTTGCTCGGCAGACATTTCTAACGAAAAGAACCCGACTACGGCGCCATCGAGCGCAGTCTCCGAATCTGCGTCCGGCCGGTAATTCTTGGCCACGTGATAAGCGATGTTGGTTGCGAGTGCCGTCTTTCCCATGGCGGGACGGCCGGCGATGATGATGAGATCCGACGGCTGCAGTCCTCCCATCTTCAAGTCTAGATCGAGAAAGCCGCTTGCAAGTCCTGAAAGTCCACCGTCTCTTCGAAATGCGTTCGCGGCTATGTCGATCGCGTCGGTCAGTGCCGATGAAAACGGCTCGAAGCCCGCGCCGTATTTTCCGGTCTCAGCAAGCTCGTAAAGCCTTTGCTCGGCTTCCTCGATCTGCACCGCGGGTACGGCGTCGACCGGCGAGTCATAGGCGGTATTGACCATCGTCTCGCCGATATCGATCAGCTGGCGGCGGATGGCGAGGTCGTAGACGGTGCGGCCGTAGTCTTCGGCGTTGATAATGGTAGTAGCGTTGGCCGCCAAACGCCCGAGATATTGTGGGACGGGCAACTCGCCCACTGGCGGGTCGGCCTGGAAGAAGGACTTGAGCGTGATCGGCGTGGCGCGCTTGCCGCTGAGGATCAGTTTCGATGCTATCTCGTAGATGCGAGCATGCAGCCCATCGAAGAAATGGCCAGATTTGAGGAAAGTGGAGACTCGGTCGATCGCCTCGTTATTCACCAGGATCGCGCCGAGCAGGGCCTGCTCCGCCTCGAGATTATGCGGCGCTTCGCGGAAAACCGGGGTTTCAGGGACGGGACGAATCAGTGCGCTCATGCGCCAGAGTAGCCAAATCGACTCCGGCCGCCAGCGGGCAAGTCTGTGGACAGCGGGGGTATCTAGTCTCGCCCACAGACGCCGCTGCTAGCTTCCGGCGCGGCGCTTCCTCGTGACCGGGGCGTAGAGGCTGTCGCGCTTGCGCATTTCCCGCTCGGCCTCGAACATATAGTCGCGGGTGAGCGGCAGGGCGTGCTGGTTCTTGGTCAGTTGGAGCTGGAACACCATCAGGTTCTGGTAGCGGAACCCGGCCTCGCAGACCGCCAGATAATATTCCCACATGCGGCAGAAACGCTCGCCGAAACGGTCGACGGCGGTATTCCAATTGGCGCGGAAACGTTGCCGCCAATGCCGCAAGGTCATGGCGTAATGCAGCCGCCAGATTTCGATATCGGTGGCCAGGAGCCCTCTGCGCTCGACCGCGGGAAGCACCTCGCTGAGCGGCGGGAGGTGGGTCCCCGGGAAAATATACTTGGTGATGAACGGGTTCATCGCCGCCGGGCCGTCGAAGCGGCCGATGGAGTGCAGCAGTGCCACGCCATCTGGTTTGAGCAGCTTGCCTATGCGATCGAAGAAGGCGCCATAGTGACTCAAGCCGACATGTTCGAACATGCCGACCGAGACGATGCGATCGAACTGATCGTCGAGGTCGCGATAATCGCAAAGCTCGAAATTGACCGCCTTGGACAGGCCCATAGCCTGCGCGCGCTCACGCGCGATCTTGAGCTGGTTCTCGCTTAGCGTGACGCCAGTAACGGTGACGTGGGCCGTCTTGGCAAGATAAAGCGCGAGGCCGCCCCAGCCGGAGCCGATATCGAGCACCTTCATCCCGTCTTTCAACCTGAGCTTCGAGGCGAGGTGTCGCTTCTTGGCCGCCTGGGCCGCATCGAGCGACATGTCGGCCTGCTCGAAATAGGCGCAGGAATATTGCCGGTCCTGATCGAGGAAAAGATCGTAGAGCCGGCCGTCGAGATCGTAGTGGTGCGCGACATTTTGTTTCGCCGCGGTGCGCGGATTGATCTGCCACAGGCGCCTTGTCAGGAAACGCAGCCGCTCGGCCGCCCTGATCCAGCGCGGCCAGGTCTTGCCTTGGAAGTTATCGGCCAGCAGATCGAGAAAATCGTAGACGGTGCCCTGCTCGATGATCAGGCGCCCCTCCATATAGGCCTCGCCGATCGCCAGAGTGGGGTTCAAGACCAAGCGCCGCTCGGTCGCCTTATCGGCAATGCGGGCGACGACCGGGGTGCCACTATGGTCGCCGAAACCGTGGCTCCGGCCCTCCGCATCGATCAGGTTGAGGTGACCGGATGTGACAATCCGATCAAGCACATAGCGGAGCGGGTGAAACATGACGATCACGCACGCTGAAAACGAGGACGTCTGACGAAACCGTCAGTTACCCCGAAAACCCTGCCATCTTATGAACTCATCGCCGGCAAAACAATATTTTGCTGGCGATGTTCCTGGCAGGTTGCTGCCGTGTTGTCGCGCCCGTCCTAGGCGCCGGTCTCGCCTTGCGTTTCGGTCGCCGCTTCGCTGGTGAGCTCGGCCGGGGCGCCCTCCTCGAACAGCGCCTCTGCGGCCTTGCGCGCCGCTTCGGCGTCCTCCTCCGCCTCCGTCAAAGGGCGTGTCACGTCCTCGCCGCGGGCCTGCCGCGCAGCTTCGTCGGGAGAACGGGCAACATTGACCACGACATGCGGCTCGACTTCGGCGTGAAGCGAGATGCGCATCTCGTGCAGTCCGAGCGCCTTGATCGGACGGTCGAGCATCACCTGCTTGCGTTCGATGGAGAAACCGCCCTCGGTGATCGCGTCCGCGATGTCGCGGGTGGAGACCGAGCCGTAGAGTTGGCCGGTCTCGCCCGCCTGGCGGATGATGATGAAGCTTTTACCGTTAAGCTTGGCCGACACGGCTTGCGCCTCGGACTTGAGTTCGAGGTCGCGGGCCTCAAGCTGCGCCCGCTCGCGCTCGAAGCGCTTGCGGTTGGCTTCGGTGGCGCGGAGCGCCTTGCCTTGCGGCAGCAGATAGTTTCGGGCGAAGCCGTCCTTGACGGTGACGACATCGCCCATTTGGCCAAGGCGGCCGATCCGCTCGAGCAGAATGACTTGCATGTTCGATACTCCTATTCTGATCAGGTTGTTCCACCGCTATTGGGCGGCTGGCGTCCCGGGTCGGCACGCTGGCGCAGGCCGAGCAGCGGCTCGGCAAGGCCCATGATCGCCACGACGATGGCAACCCAGCCCAACAGCAAAATTGCGAGATAGACAGTTGCGAGCAGAAGCCCGCGCATTGGCACGCCTTGGCTATAGACGTGGATCACCGCCAATCCTTGCAACACGAAGGCAAGCAGCAAGGCGCCGGCGAAGCCGGTGGCGAGCAGGCCCGGAAGGCCCGGCAGGAAAGACGCGGCCAGCGCGGCGGCGAAGACAAGCACCAATGCGTTCGGCAGTTCGAGGCCATGCAGGTCGGGCCATGGCCTGAGCGCGCGGCCGGAAGCCCTGACGATCAGCCCCGCCATCCAGAGATTGAAGAGCGTGATAGTAAGCCAGACGATAGCGAAGGCGGCGGGCAGGGCGCGAACCAGAGCGGCAGAGAGTTTGGCGATGTTCTCCTCGGTGAGCAGGGTTCCGTCGCGGTCGAGTTCCTTCAGGGCACTATGACTGAGGATTTCGCGGATGGACTCGCGATAGCTCTCTTGATCGTAGCCAAGCAAGAGCACGAGCAGGCCGGCAAGAACGCCTGCCATCAGCGCCGCCCAAGCGACCAGGCGGCCAGGCGGGTACCATTCGAGCGCGCGTGCGCTATTGGCCTGGTCTTGCGGAGTGGCGGGGGGTCGCGACAGTAATGCCAAGTAGGTGAGCAGGGCGCATGGCGCCGCGATCGAGACACCGAAGATCGCAGCAGTGCCTGGACCTAAGGCCGCGCCGACGATCACCGTGCCGGTGAGCGCGGAGATCAGCGCGGCCATGCCGCCCCAGCCGAGTCCGGCAAGGCAGATCGGCAGAGGCGCCAAGTAGAAGAGCACCCCGGCAAGCGCCGTGGCCGTGGCGGCCGACGCGAATAGCGCCGCCGAGATCAGGCCCGAGCCTGCGCCGATGATGAAAGGTGTAGGCATCTCGTTTCGCTGTCCCGCCTCCTGGAAGCGGTTAGGGGAGGGGAAAACCGCCCCAACTTCGCAAAGACTAGGCTCAAGCCCGCGACTTGACCCTCTATTGAATGAGGTAAGGCAGAAGGCCGAGGAAGCGTGCGCGTTTGATGGCGCGCGCAAGCTCGCGCTGCTTCTTGGCGGAGACCGCGGTGATGCGGCTCGGCACCATCTTGCCGCGCTCCGAGACGTAGCGCTGCAAGAGCTTCACGTCCTTGTAATCGATCTTGGGGGCCTTGTCCCCGGAGAAGGGGCAGGTCTTGCGCCGGCGGTAAAAGGGACGGCGCGCCTGCATTTGCGTCATGCTCATTGGGACTCCTCCTCGCTGCCGGACGATGTGTCGTCGGCGTCATCGGTGCTGTCGGCACGGGCCTCGCGCGGCGCGAAATCGCGGTCGCGATCCCGTCTGCCGCCGCGTCCGCCGCGATCGCGGTCGCCGCGATCGCCGCGATCACCACGGCCGTCGCGCTCGTCGCGATCGGCGCGACGCATCATCGGCGAGGGTCCCGCCTCATGCTCGTCGACCTTCACGGTGAGAAAACGGATGATGTCGGTCGATAGCCGCATCTGTCGCTCGAGCTCGGCCACCGCCTCATGCGGCGCTTCGATATTCATCAGCGCATAATGCGCCTTGCGGTTTTTCTTGATGCGATAGGTGAGGGACTTCAGTCCCCAATATTCGGTCTTGCCGACCTGACCGCCGCGCTCTTCGAGCAGGCTGCGAAAGCTCTGCAACAAAGCCTCCACCTGCTGGGCGGAAATATCCTGGCGCGCCAGGAAGACATGCTCGTAAAGCGGCATGGACTGCCTTTCCTTCGTCATTGCTCCGGCGCGAAGCCTCGCATGGGCGCTTTAGAAGGAAAGGCCCAAGAGACGACCCAGAGAGCGGAGACACGGGAGGGCGGCGTTTCAAGCCTACCGCGTGAAGCGGTCCTCCGTTCAGCCTCCGACCGGAGCGGTTGATAGTGGCGCTCTTATAAGACTTCGCGCAGGGTTTGCAAGGGTTTGGGACGCCTACTGCCGGCCCTCGGCGGTGCCGGAGGGCGGCATCGCCGGCAGCGATTTCGCGGTGCATTCGACTTCTTTATTGTCTGTCACCGAGAACGCCTTGCAGTTGGTTTGACCATATATTTCGACGATGCCGATATTTTCGATCGGCGCATCGACATATTCAACGTCGATGGTGACGGGGCTCAAAACCTGAATTGTCATGTCCTGCGGCGGGCGGCCCTTGGCGTCGAAGGAAAAGATGAGGTCCTTCGGATCGCCGATGCGCGGGGTGAGCTGAAGCTCGGTGAAATTGGGGGTTGGCGCCGTCGCGCTGACGGAGATCGCCACCGTCGGCGGGTTTTGCTTGTTGATGACGACGGACACGCCCTCCACGCTGGTCAGAGACGTGAGTGCAGGGTCGGGAGGCGTCTTGTCCTTCCAGGGCCAGGTAAGCGGCTCCGCGTAAGCGGCCTGAATGCTGGCGGCGAGGAGAGCAAGCGACGCGACAAGCGAAGCCATGTGGGCGGAACGTGGCATACGATCTCTCCTTCGGGCGGATGAAATCCGGTCTGAACGCGCCCTTGTAGCATAGGGCGATGCAAGGAGCTTCGCTTTTCAGGGTCCTCCTACTGCGGCGTTTCGGACCGGCCTCGCTTGACAGCAAAGATCGAAACGGTGTCTTTGGCCGGAAATTCCGTCATCCCCGATCCATCCAGCTCATGAGCATAGCCTTCATCTTTCCCGGCCAGGGAAGCCAAGCTGTCGGTATGGGCGCCGAGCTTGCCAAGGCCTATCCCGCCGCGCGTGCGGTGTTCGACGAAGTCGACGCGGCGCTGTCGCAGGATCTGTCGCGGTTGATGTGGGAAGGGCCGGAGGACCAGTTGACGCTCACCGAGAATGCGCAGCCGGCGCTGATGGCGGTTTCGCTGGCGGCCATGCGGACGCTCGAGGGCAAAGGCTTCAAGCTCGCTGCAAAGGTCGCCTATGTGGCCGGTCATTCGCTCGGCGAATATTCCGCGCTCGCCGCGGCCGGCGCGCTCAGCCTCGCCGATACCGCGCGACTATTGAAGATACGCGGGCGCGCGATGCAGGAGGCGGTGCCGGTGGGGCAGGGGGCGATGGCGGCGTTGCTCGGCGCGGATCTGGCGCAGGCGCAAGCACTGGCAACGGCCGCAGCCGACGGCGAGGTCTGCGCGGCGGCGAACGACAATGCGCCGGGACAGGTGGTGATCTCCGGCACCAAATCCGCGATCGAGCGCGCCGTGGCGCTGGCGCCCAAATACGGCGCGCGTCGCGCCCTGCCGCTCCCGGTGAGCGCCCCGTTTCATTGCGCCCTGATGCAACCCGCCGCGGACACCATGCGCCACGCGCTCGCCAAGGTGACGATCAGCCCGCCCACGGTGCCGCTGATCGCCAATGTGCTGGCAAGCCCGGTCACCGAGCCCGAAGCCATTCGGGCGCGGCTGGTCGAGCAGGTCACCGGCGTGGTGCGCTGGCGCGAGACCATGCTCTATCTCCAGGCGAACGGAGTCTCGACAGTTTATGAAGTCGGCGCCGGCCGCGTGTTGACCGGCATTGCGCGACGCTTCGACGGCGTCGCGGCGCAGAGCGTCGGCACACCGGAAGAGCTCGAAGTCGCGGCCACAGCGCTTGCGGCCTGAGGGGGAGAAACGAGGAGTGAACCAATGTTCGACCTGACAGGAAAAGGCGCGCTTGTGACCGGGGCCTCCAGCGGAATCGGTTGGGCAACCGCCAAGGTGCTGCATGGGCAGGGCGCCACAATCGCGATCTCGGGCACCAAGACCGAGAAGCTCGAAGCGCTTGCCGGTGAACTTGGCTCGCGGGTGTTTCCGCTGCCTTGCGATCTCCGCGATCGGGCGGCGGTGACCAAGCTCGGCGACGATGCCGAGAAGGCGGTCGGGCAAGTCGACATTCTCGTCAACAATGCCGGCATTACCCACGACAATCTGTTCATGCGCATGAAGGACGAGGAATGGGACGACGTGATCGCCGTCAATCTGACCTCGGTTTTCGTGCTGACCCGCGGCATTTTGCGCAACATGATGCGGCGCCGCTATGGGCGGATCGTCAATGTCGCCTCAATCTCTGGCGTGCTCGGCAATCCGGGGCAGGGCAACTATGCCGCCTCGAAGGCGGGTCTGGTCGGCATGACCAAGTCGCTCGCGCGCGAGGTGGCGAGCCGCGGCATTACCGCCAATTGCATCTCGCCGGGCTTCATCAAGACGCCCATGACCGACGCGCTGACGCCGAAGCAGGTCGAGGCGATTGCCGCCGCGATCCCGACCCAGACCTTCGGCAAGCCTGAGGACGTGGCGGCGGCGGTGGCCTTTCTCGCCAGCAGCGAGTCTGCCTATATCACCGGCGAAACCATCCATGTGAATGGCGGCATGGTGATGGTGTAAGCGGTTGATTGACAATGGCTTGGAGCAATGGCTTTAGCAGATTTGGCAGACGTTTTTCTCCAGGTGAGGTTTCTGGCAAAGTCGCATAAAGTGTGCTACCCAACGGCCGCTCCGTGGGGGTCCGTGGGGGCTTGACAAACGACAATCCCACCGCGATCAACCCCCCGTAAACCTACCGCTCGGGGGTGCGTCAGGCCGTGCGCCGCCAGCTCGGGGGAACGTGCAAGCTTAAGGACTGGCAAAAGTAAGGGACGGTGAGGCGGATATGAGCGATATCTCGGAGCGCGTAAAAAAGATCGTGGTGGAGCATCTCGGGGTCGAGGCAGACAAGGTCACCGAGAACGCGAGCTTCATCGACGACCTTGGGGCCGACAGCCTCGACACCGTCGAGCTGGTCATGGCCTTCGAGGAGGAATTCGGCTGCGAGATCCCCGACGATGCGGCAGAGACCATCCTGACCGTCGGCGATGCCATCAAGTTTCTGGAGAAGAACACAGCCGCTTGACGCGACTTCGCGACGAGGCTTAGCCGCAACCGTCCTGGCACTTGAAAGGCCTCGAACGGCTCGACCATAGGTTCCCGCGAGGATCATGCGTAGGCGCGATGCGACGTGTCGTCATCACAGGTTTGGGTCTCGTCTCGCCTCTCGGCTGCGGCTACGAGATCGCGTGGGAGCGCCTGACCGCGGGGCAGAACGGCGCGCGCCGCATCGAGAATTTCGACGTCTCTGACCTGTCCTGCCAAGTCGCCTGCCAGGTGCCGCGGGGCGACGGCTCCGACGGCAGCTTCAATCCAAACGATTGGATGGAGCCGAAAGAGCAGCGCAAGGTCGATGAGTTCATCGTCTATGCCATGTCGGCGGCGACCCAGGCGCTGAAGGATGCCGGCTGGAAGCCCACGGCCTACGAGGACCAGATCCGCACCGGAGTTCTGATCGGTTCGGGCATTGGCGGTCTTCAGGGCATCGAAAAGACCTCGCTGCTATTTGCCGAGAAGGGCCCGCGCCGGGTGAGCCCGTTCTTCATGCCCGGTCGGCTGATCAATCTCGCCGCGGGCTATGTCTCCATCGAGCACGGCCTGAAAGGTCCGAACCACGCCGTAGTCACGGCTTGCTCAACCGGGGCGCATGCGATCGGCGATGCGTCGCGGCTGGTCGCGCTCGGCGACGCCGACGTGATGCTGGCGGGCGGCACGGAGTCGCCGGTCTGCCGCCTGGCGATCGCCGGCTTTGCCGCTTGCCGGGCGCTCTCCACTAATTTCAACGATCAGCCGGAGCGCGCATCGCGCCCCTATGACCGCGACCGCGACGGCTTCGTGATGGGAGAAGGAGCCGGCGTCGTGGTACTAGAGGCGCTCGAACACGCCAAGGCGCGCGGCGCGCGCATCTATGCCGAGGTGATCGGCTATGGTCTGTCGGGCGATGCGTTCCACATCACCGCGCCGGCCGAGGACGGCGACGGTGCCTATCGTTGCATGGTCGCGGCGGTGAAGCGCGCCGGCATCGATCCGGCCGATATCGACTATATCAACGCGCATGGCACCTCGACGCCGATGGGCGATGAGATCGAACTCGCGGCGGTCGAACGTCTGTTCGGCAATGCCGCCGGCAAAGTGTCCATGTCGTCCACCAAGTCTGCCATCGGGCACCTGTTGGGCGCCGCCGGTGCGGTCGAGGCGATCTTCTCAGTGCTCGCCATCCGCGACAACATCGCCCCGCCCACGCTCAACCTGGACAACCCCTCGGTGGAGACTGCGATCGACCTCGTGCCGCACAAGCCCAAGCAGCGCGAGATCAACACGGTGCTCTCCAACTCGTTCGGGTTCGGCGGCACCAACGCCTCCCTCGTGCTGCGCAAGGTGGCCTGAGCGCTGGCCCGGTGA
>DATICH010000005.1:0-6549 GCA_035456885.1 Methyloceanibacter sp. | reverse complement strand
TTGAGGACTAGGCGGCCTCGATATGCGCCACGGCGGTCTTGCCGCTGCGGCTGTCCAACTCCGTGTCAAAAGAGACCTTCTGGCCCTCGACCAGTCTGCTGATGCCGGCGCGCTCAAGCGCCGTGGCATGAACAAACACGTCCTTGCTGCCGTCTTCCGGCTCGATGAAGCCGAAGCCCTTTTGCTCGTTGTAGAATTTCACAGTGCCCTTAGTCATAAGGGGTCGTCCTTTCGCTATAGTCAGTTGCAGTTCTGCGCGCGGTCGCACCAGGGTGCGGACCGGAGCCTATTCGTCGATGTTTGGAAGGGTCTGAACGTGCGCCTGGCTATCAGCGGAGGCGGAACGGCCACATTGTCCGGCCAAATGTCGATGCGTCTACATAGGCGCTAGAGGCGGGGTTTACAAGCTCAAACTCTTGCCTGCCCGAGAAGTGAGAAGTTCAAGATTTCGTCTTCCGCATCATCTTCTTCGCGATCCCCTCGGCGACCATCTGCTCCGAAAGGGGAATAAGCGGCTTGCTGCTCCAACCCGGTCGCGAGGAGGAAGGGTTGCGCGCGCCAGGTTCGCACCGCGTCACGGGATGAGCGGCGATCTCCTTTTCAAGTCGAGCGGCCTCTTCCGCAAAAGTCTCTCCAACCAGTACTCTCTTGGTCGACTTCCGCGAGCGATAAGGTTGCGGCTTTCCGGCGGAGCTCATATCGAAATATCTCCCAATGGTGGAATGTTGGATTCGAGCCCGCGCACGCGCTGGGCTGCTGCATATGGCATTACGAACTCTCTATGGCCGAATCTAGGGCTTTAGCAAGCGCCTTAGCTTTCGAAAGCGCCGCCCGATGCTTCTCGCCGTCGGAACGCTCGTCGGGGCCGCCCAATGCAACCGAAACCATGCAGCGTATTGTGTCGGCGCCGCGGACGAGGGTGATCGAGAATTGATCGGTGCGGCCGTTGCGGGTGACCTCGATTTCATCCATCGACCTTAGGCTCCCACCGTTTTCACCAGTCGCCACACGCTTGGGCGAACTCTCGCGAGAGTGCCAGGATCTGGTTTAGCGCCGCCTGCTCTTGGTCGGCCGCGGAGCGATTGTCGGGAGGTCCTTCCAGTCCGACCCGCACCCGGCCCGAAATCTCCCCTCGCTCGGTGGCGAATGTGAATTTATAGGAGCCGGGACCATCTGGCTGAAGCACGATGCGATGGTGGGTCACAAAGCTACTCCTCCCTTCGCGAGTCCCGGCAGCGGCGATAACTAGGCGTAGCGCTGTCCAAATGTGGGCCGCTTCTTTCGCGGACTCGCCACTAGGCCCTCGCGCTGTGCAAGCTTTCGCGCAGCCTTTCTACCCCTGCGAATTGCCTCCCCCTTCTCTCGCGCTTTTCTCTCGGACGGTTTTTCATAGGCCCTTCGGCGCTTGATTTCACGGAACAGTCCCTCGCGTTGCAGTTTCTTCTTCAAAATCCTGAGGGCCTGCTCGACATTGTTGTCGCGAACAAAAACTTTCAGAGTGAGCTCCTTTCGAGGCACATACGCTCTTCAGAATGAGACGATGATTCGTTGGCGCCTTGCCATGACCGCGCTCGGCACGATCTAGAAGTAGTGTGCGTGGGCTCCACGTCACAGGGAACGCCATCAAGGGATGGCCATACTCGCCGGAGGGTCACCCACGCACTGTTAAATGGTGTGCGCTCTTTGATGTTCTTTGTCGAGGACTCATTTCCTTGTCTTAGCCTCCAGATCTTGGGAAAGCTTGCGAGGAAGCAGCCTGGATCATAGGGGCCTCGCGTTGCAAGAATGCGGCCGATAAAGCGATCCGTGGGCCGATTCGGTATCTCGTGGAGGCCGCCTTGATGCGGCCGGCGGGGCGGGAGTTTTGACGAATCTGCCGGGGGCCGCACGAGCCGCGCGGCCCCCGCGCTAAGCCTAGTTGATCTCGGCTGGGCTCTTCCCAGCGAGAGCCGGCCAATTGGCGTCGGCCTTCTCGATTGCGCCTGGAACGTCCTTGAGCCAAGCCTGCTGAATGCCCTCGTCAAGATTGAGGTACAGCTTGCCATTCATGACCTTCCAAAAACGTGGGTCGCCGTCGAACTTGGCACCGACCGAGACGCCGTAGGCGCAATAGCCGCCATAGGCTGGCACGAAGTGGTCGGGGTTCGCCTTGAACGCTTCGAGATTGGCCTTGGAGGCGAAGCGGTAGGTTGCGTCGTTGTGGATGGCCGCAAACTTCGCCTCACCTTGTACAGGTCTGGCTTCAGTAAAGTAGGCGACGACGTCGAAGCCATGCACCGCCAGGCCGGGCGCCGGTTCGCCGTCGACAAGGACTGCGCCGGGAGCCGTATTCACTTCCAGACCGGCAAAAGCAGGCGCAGCTACGCCGAAGAAGGCGATGGTGAGGACTGCGACAATCGGAATTAGAAAACGCATAGCCATGGTTCAGCTCTCCTTCATGGGTTGACTATTCATCACTGGCGACCTGCCAGCTCAAACGTCGATACGACATTAGGAACCGAGCAGTCTATAAACAAGATTTCACAAACCGGTGAGATATTGACCGTACGGTCTAGAACGCTACATAGTGGTCTGGAGGTTTGATGAAATGGGCCGGCCGAGAGAGTTCGATACCGACAAGGCGCTTGACCGCGCGATGGGCGTATTTTGGGTGAAAGGCTATGAGGGGGCTTCGCTGCAAGATTTGCTGAAGGCAATGAAGATCGCCCGGGGCAGCCTCTACAAGGCATTCAAGGACAAGCACAGCATCTATCTGGCGGCGCTCGATCGCTATGATCACACCATCGTGCAAGGGGCGGTGGATACGCTGCGCGACGAAGCGATCGGTGACGGTCTGGCGCGGATCCGTGCATTGTTCGAAGCGGCGCAGGCCGCCGTGGCCCGCGCCGACCGGCGCGGTTGCTTCATGTGCAATGCGGCGATCGACCAGGCGCCGATCAATCCGAAAATCCGGGCCAAGGTGGGCTCGATGATGAAACGCCTCGAGGGCGCCTTCGCCAGCGCCGTCGAGGCAAGCCGGAAAACCGCAAGCTGGTCGGCCAAGCGGCGGGTCGAGACCGCGCGGTTGCTGCTCAACAGCTATATGGGCGTGCGAGTGTTGGCGCGGTCCGGTTACCCCGCCGACGATCTGGTAAGCGTCATCAATGCTTCCTTGCGGAATTGCGGTCTTGAAGGACCGCGTTCGGCGTGAGCCGTATTTGAGCGCCACCGGCATCCGCGCAACTATCGACTGAGCGGCGCATCACTCACGCACTCGTGATCTATCCAGTTATTGACTGATTGGTCCCTAATTACGAAATCAGCGGCACCACAGCAGAAGCCCTGGTGAAGGAGACATCGTCATGAAAACGCTTCTTTTGGCAGCCGCTCTTGCCGTCGCATCTGTGGCGACGGTTTCGGCGGAAGGCTTTCCGAATCCGTACGCCACCAATTCAGACGTGGGCAGGTAATGCGAAGGAGGGGTGGTCCAGTGGGCCACCCCTCTCCGCTGGAGGCTGCATCATGAGCCAAGCAAGAGTGGTCATCATCACCGGCGCTTCGCAAGGCATTGGCGCCGGCCTCGTACGCGGCTTTCTTGCCCGCGGCCATCGCGTCGTGGCCAATTCGCGCTCGATCAAGCCAAGCGCCGATTCCAATATTCTGTCGGTGACGGGTGACATCGCCGAGCGGGCGACCGCCGGGCATGTGGTCGGCGCGGCCCTCGAGCATTTCGGCCGCGTGGACACGCTGGTCAACAATGCTGGCGTGTTTATCGCCAAGCCCTTCATCGACTATGCCGATACCGATTTTGCCAAGGTCTTTGCGGTTAATGTCGCGGGGTTCTTCCACCTGTCGCAAGCCGCTGCGCGTCAGATGCTGGCGCAAGGCTCGGGTCATATCGTCAACGTGACCACGACGCTGGCCGATCAGCCGCTGGCCAGCGTGCCGTCGGCGCTAGCCGCGCTGTCGAAAGGCGGCCTCAACGCGGTAACGCGATCGCTCGCCATCGAATATGCGGCGAAAGGAATCCGCGTGAACGCGGTCTCGCCCGGCATCGTCAACACGCCGATGCACGCCGCGGAGACACACGCGCAACTCGCCGCACTTCATCCGATGGGGCGCATCGGCGAGGTGGAGGAGATCGTCGAGGCGGTGCTCTATCTGGACGACGCGCAGTTCGTCACCGGCGAGGTGCTGCATGTGGACGGCGGCCAGCACGCCGGTCATTGGTAGATCGACTTCTCGCGCTTTTTAGTCCTGCCTTTCGGACCTCCGGCCGCGCTGGGCGGTTGCGTGCTCCTGCTTGAGCCGCGCGACAGTCTCCTGGAAGCGTTTGGCGGCGTCCCGGTCGCCGGCATCGTCGGCCTCGTGGTGCTGGCCGATGCTGGCGACTTGCTGCTGCAGCTGGGCAAAGCGCTCGAACTCGGCTTCGCTCGCCTCGGCAAGATGGTCGGCGCCTTCCTGAAGCTCGCGGGTGAGGTTGGGGAGCGCGCGGAACCGGTAGAGGAGGTCGGCAAATTGCTTTTCCACCTCGGATCGTTCGCTGCCGGCTTGTACGAAGGTGACGCGCTTGAAGACGCTGTCACGCAGGAGCCGCTCGAAGAGCTTGCCCTGCGGGCTCGTCCGAAGCCGCTCGGCCAGGCGTTCGGGGGTCGCGTCATGATCCTCGAAGATCAGGCCTCTGACCGCGGCGAGCAGCGCCGCGAGCCGCTTGTCCCTGACCTCGAGGCTCGCGATCTCCTCGGCGAAGCGATCAAGCAGCCAAGGGTGATTGACCAGCGCGAGAACGATCACCGTGGCGAAGCCATAGGCGGACGGTAGCGGCGTTGGCCGGGCTGCGGCACTTGGATGTGCCACTCTCTCAGCCGAACGCCTGCCACGCGGCGTGTTCTGCTCGCGCCAGAGATTGAACAGCCGGTTCTTCACCTCGCGGCGATAATGGTCGCGCACGCGGGCATTGCCGATCTGACCGAGCAGCTCTTCGAGCCGCGCCTCGAAGGCGGCGCGCCGCTCCGGCGTGTCGATCGGTTGCGTCTTCAGCTCGCGCCGCCAGAGCACATCGATCAGCGGCCGCGCGCCGGCAAGACAGTGAGCAAAGGCAGTTGCGCCCTTGGTCCGCACCAGATCGTCGGGGTCCGAGCCTTCGGGCAGAAAAGCGAAGCGGAAGGAGCGGCCTTCGCGCAACACCGGCAGCATGCGGTCGATGGCACGAGCCGCCGCGGCTTCGCCGGCCTTGTCGCCGTCGAAGCAGACGATCGGCTCCGGAGCCAAATGCCAGAGCAGCTCCATCTGCCGTTCGGTGAAAGCGGTGCCGAGGGTCGCAACCGAATTAGCGAAGCCCGCTTGATGCAGCGCGATGACGTCCATATAGCCTTCGACCACGATCAGCTCGCTTCGTTCGAAAGCCGCTTGGCGCGCGCGCCCCAAATTGAAAATCGTCGAACCCTTGTCGAACAGCTTGGTCTCGGGCGAATTCAAATATTTGGGTTCCTGATCGGAGGCGAGCGCGCGGGCGCCGAAGGCAATCACCCTGCCCTTGGCGTCGAGAATGGGAATGGTGAGCCGGTTGCGGAAGCGATCATAGGCGGCGCGCCCATCGTCGGGCTTGATGAGCAGCCCCGCGTCGAGCAGCTGCTGCTCGGTGAAGCCCTGTTTGATGAGTGCGCTCTTGAGCGCGTCCCTGGCATTGACGGCGAAGCCGATGCGGAATTCTTGCAAGGTCGCGCGCGTAAGTCCGCGCTGCTCGGCGTAAAGCAGCGCATCGCGCCCCTCCCCGGCCCGAATCGCCGCCTCGAAGACGCGCGCGGCGGCTTCCAGCGCGTCGTAAAGGCCGAGCCGCTCTTTGGCGCTGCGCTCGAATTGCGGATCGGGCTTCGGCAATTCGAGCCCGGCCTCGCCGGCGAGCCTTTCCACCGCTTCCGGGAAGGACAGGCCCTCAGTCTCCATGACAAAGGCGAAGATGTCGCCGTGCTTGCCGGAGGAGAAGTCGTGATAGAAGCCCTTCTGGTCGTTGACCGTGAAGGAGGGCGTCTTTTCCTTGTTGAAGGGCGAGAGTCCCTTCCACTCGCGTCCCGCGCGCTTCAATGGCACGCGGCGGGACACCACCTGGGAGACAGGCAGCCGCGCGCGGATCTCATCCAGGAACGAATCGGAGAACTTCATGAGTGGACTGTGAGCCTTGAACGCTAGACGCGGGGCTTGGCGATTCGCGTCATCACCATTATCCACCGATTTCGAACAAATGGGGAACTTGTTGGTCGCGGCGATTGTCGAGGCAGGCGATTGGATATGAAGCTGCGAAATAGAGACGGGCGGGACGCGTGAGCGCCCTACCCGCCTGTAACGCATCTCCTGTGGTCGCTATTTACGTTCCTCGGCAGTTCCGGCGAGGATCAACTCCGCCGGCGCGATGATCGCGAGGCTCGCGGCATCGGCGCCGCAGAGCAGGCCCATCGACCGGCGCTGCGGGCCGTCGAGCTGCATGAGCTGACCGGGCTTGAGGCTGACGCGCACGCGTGCCGATGAATAAGGCTCGTCGGGATCGGCATCCTTCCAGGTTACGGCGCTGAT
>DATICH010000004.1:0-3085 GCA_035456885.1 Methyloceanibacter sp. | reverse complement strand
AATTCGCCGCGCCAGCCCGACGGGCCGCCGATCCGCGCTGGCAAGCCCTATAGCGCGCTGGTGCATCTGGCGGAGGACATCACGCCCTTCGTGGCGGTGGCGCGTGCGCTGAGAGAGCGCGGCCTATCGGCGCCCGCGATCCATGCCTTCGATCTCGCGCAAGGCTTCGTCATTCTGGAGGATTTGGGCGACAGGACGTTCGGGAGCGAAGTCGCGCGCGGCCGCCCGCTCGCCGAGCTGTGGGCCCCCGCCGTCGACGTGCTTTTGGCGCTCGCGGAGAATCCACCGCCAGACCGCCTGCCGATCGACGGTCACGAAGCCTACCGGCTGCCGTCCTTTGACGCCGAGGCGATGCTGATCGAAGCGTCGCTGATGCTCGACTGGTATTGGCCGGCGCTGCACGGCGAGGATGTGCCGCACGCCTTGGCGGAGGAATTTGCGGATTTGTGGCGTCCGCTCTTGGCCGAGGCGGCGAAGGCCGATTTGGGCTGGGTGTTGCGGGATTATCACTCTCCCAACCTGATGTGGCTTCCGGAGCGGGAGGGTATCAAGCGGGTCGGAATCCTCGATTTTCAGGATGCCCTGCGCGGCCCTCTCGCCTACGACCTGGTCTCGCTGTTGCAGGATGCCAGACTCGATGTTCCCGAGCCGCTTGAACGTGACCTGCTCGCTCGCTACTGTGCCGCCCGGGGCGCGCAAAGCCAGCACTTTTCGAGCGATCAGTTCGTCTCGCTCTACGCCACGCTCGGCGCTCAACGGAACTCGAAGATTCTCGGCATCTTTGCGCGACTGGCGAAACGTGACGGCAAGCGCGGTTATCTCGCCCACATCCCGCGGGTCGCCCGCTATCTCGAGCGCGACCTCGCTCACCCTGCTTTGGCTGAACTTCGCCGCTTCTACCAACGCGAATTTCCTCCGGCCCAGGAGATCCCTCCGCTCACGCTGTAAGGGGACGCGCCGATGACCGAGGCGAGGACGGCAATGGTGCTGGCCGCCGGCTTTGGCGAGCGCATGCGTCCCCTGACCTTGCGCATGCCGAAGCCGCTGGTGTCACTTGCCGGCAAGCCGCTCATCGATCATGTGCTCGACCGGCTCGCTGCGGCCGGGGTCGAGACGGCGATTGTCAATGTGCATTATCTGCCGGAGCAGCTCGAAGCGCATCTGGCCGCACGTCAAGGCAAGCCGCCCGAGATTCTGGTTTCCGACGAGCGCGGCGTGCTGCTCGACACCGGCGGCGGCACGAAACGGGCGCTGCCGCTGCTCGGCCACGGCCCCTTCTTCATCCACAATGCGGATTCGGTGTGGAGCGAGGGCGCCACGCCCGCGCTGACGCGTATGTTGCGTCTATGGAATCCGGCGGAGATGGATTGTCTCCTCCTCCTCGCACCGTCGGCGACCAGTATTGGCTACGCCGCCAGAGGCGATTTCTCGATGGCCCCGGACGGCCGGCTCACCCGCCGCGGCGAGGGCGAAGTCGTGCCCTTCGCCTTCGCCGGCGTGTCGCTCTGCGACGAGAGGCTGTTCAAGGACGCGCCCAATGGCCGCTTCTCGCTGAACATTTTATGGGACAAGGCGCTCGCCAAGGGTAAGCTCCACGGCATGCGGATGGACGGACGCTGGATGCATGTCGGCACGCCGGAGGCCCTGGCCGAGGCCGAGAGCTTGTTCGAGCGTGAAGGTGCCTGAGTCCTCGCCGGCCGCTCCAAGAGTCTACACCATCCCGCCTTCGGCGCCGTTCCTGACGACGCTGGCCAGAGCCATCCTTGCGGGCAACCTGCCATCGCCAGGCGGAGCCGCGCCCGATCCGCTCACCCTGCCCTTCACCACCATCTATCTGCCGACACGACGCGCGGCACGGGCGTTGCGCGACGCCTTCCTGACCGAAGCCAAACGCGATGCCCTGCTACTCCCGCGCATCAGGACGCTTGGCGACCCTGACGAAGAGGCGGCCATCATCTTCGAGACCGAGGACAATCCGGACGACGACGGCGCGCTCGGAGCGCCTGCCATCGCCGCATTGCCGCGGCGGCTGGCCTTGATGCGGCTCGTGCTCGCCTTCGCAAAGCAACTGCGGGCCGGGGCAACCGCCGAGCGCGGCGTCGCGGCACCGCCCTTGGTCGATGTGACGCCAGGACAGGCGTCATACCTCGCCGCCGATCTTGCGAATTTAATGGACGATTGGGAACGCGAAGAGATCGACCTCTCCAAGCTCGAGGAGATCGTGCCCGAGGAATTCGCCGGACACTGGCAGCTCACCGTCGACTTCCTCAAGATCGTCACCGAGCACTGGCCGGAATATCTCAAGGATAATGGACTGGCCTCGCCGATTGCGCGCCGCAACGCGCTGATGGCGCGCGAGGCGGCGCGGCTCGCAGTTGGATCGCCCTACCCGGTCATTGCGGCGGGGTCGACCGGTACCGTGCCGGCAACGGCACGATTGCTTGAGGTGATCGCCTCGTTGCCAAACGGGGCGGTGGTGCTGCCGGGACTCGACAAGACGCTCGACGACAAGAGCTGGGAGATGCTTGCCGAGCATCCGGAGCACCCACAAGCCGGCATGGCGGAATTGCTGCACAAGATCGGCCTAAGCCGCGCGGCAGTCGACGACGTGCCTGGCAGCACGCCGGATGGTCCGGCGCGGGCGCGGCTCGACCTTGCCAGCGAAACGATGCGCCCCGCCGACAGCACCGAACACTGGCAAACGTTTCTTTCCGGGGAGGCTTCCACTGAGGCACGCACGCGTCTCGGCGCGGCGCTTGACGGCATTCGCCTGGTGGAGGCGCCGACCGCGCATGACGAGGCAGAAGCCATCGCGCTGATCCTGCGCTCCGCGATCGAGACGCAAGGCAAGACCGCCGCGCTGATCACGCCGGATCGTGTGCTGGCGCGGCGTGTGGCGGCGCGGCTCAGGCGGTACGATCTATCGATCGACGATTCGGCGGGCGTGCCTGCGGCGCGCACCGTGCCGGGCGCGTTTCTCGATCTGGTGCTCGGCGCCATCGAGACCGATTTCGCGCCACCGGAGCTAATGGCGCTGCTGAAGCACCCTTTGAGCCGGCTTGGACGGCATCCGGCAGAGGCACGC
>DATICH010000003.1:0-2034 GCA_035456885.1 Methyloceanibacter sp. | reverse complement strand
CAGGGCTCACACGAAACTCGACCAGTTTGCGCTTCGGCTCGACATTGGCCACGGCGAAATGGCCGCGGGCAGCGCGGGACAGCCGCTTCACCTTGGGCCTGCCGGCACCGAGCTGAAGCGCGGTATAGCCGTTCTTCTCCGCGGTGCGATGACCGACCACCTGACAATGTTCGAGCTTCAGCACCGTCACCGGGATGTGCTCCCCGGCATCGGTGAAGATCCTGGTCATGCCGACCTTCTGCGCGATGACACCTGATCGCATCGATTCTTATTCCTTGCCTCGCGCGCTCTACAGCTTGATCTCGACGTCGACGCCCGCGGCGAGGTCGAGCTTCATCAGCGCGTCCACGGTCTGTGGCGTGGGATCGACGATATCGAGCAGCCGCTTATGCGTGCGCATCTCGAACTGCTCGCGGCTCTTCTTGTCGATATGCGGCGAGCGGTTCACGGTGAACTTCTCGATGCGGGTGGGCAGCGGGATAGGCCCGCGCACTTCCGCGCCGGTGCGTTTCGCCGTGTTGACGATCTCCTTGGTCGACGCATCGAGGATGCGATGGTCGAAGGCTTTCAGCCTGATTCTTATGTTCTGACTTTGCATCTCGATGGCCTCTGATGACGAAATGAAGGGGCGCGCCGCTTTTGGCGACGCGCCCCTATGCCTCCCTTACTCGATGATCGACGCCACGACGCCGGCACCTACGGTGCGGCCGCCCTCGCGAATGGCGAAGCGGAGCTTCTCCTCCATGGCGATCGGCACGATCAGCTCGACCGTCATGGCGACATTGTCGCCCGGCATCACCATCTCCGTGCCTTCCGGCAGTTGCACGACGCCGGTCACGTCGGTGGTGCGGAAGTAGAATTGCGGACGGTAATTGCCGAAGAACGGGGTGTGGCGCCCGCCCTCCTCCTTGGTGAGAATGTAGGCCTCGGCCTTGAACTTGGTGTGCGGCTTTACCGAACCCGGCTTGCACAGCACCTGGCCGCGCTCGACACCCTCACGGTCCACGCCGCGCAGCAGACAGCCGACATTGTCGCCGGCCTCGCCCTGATCGAGCAGCTTGCGGAACATCTCGACGCCGGTGACCACCGTCTTGGTGGTCGGCTTGATGCCCACGATCTCCACCTCCTCGCCGACCTTGATCACGCCGCGCTCGATGCGGCCGGTGACCACGGTGCCGCGGCCGGAGATCGAGAACACGTCCTCGATCGGCATCAGGAACGGCTTGTCCTTCGGGCGGTCGGGCTGCGGGATGTACTCGTCCACCGCCTTCATCAGCTCGAGGATCGACTGCTTGCCGGTGGCGTCATCCTTGCCTTCCAGCGCCTGCAGCGCGGAACCCTTGACGATGGGGATCTCGTCGCCCGGAAACTCGTATTTGGACAGAAGCTCCCGCACTTCGAGCTCGACCAGGTCGAGCAGCTCCGGATCGTCGACCATATCGACCTTGTTGAGATAGACGACCAGCGCCGGCACGCCGACCTGGCGGGCCAGCAGGATGTGCTCGCGGGTCTGTGGCATCGGCCCGTCGGCCGCCGACACCACCAGGATGGCGCCGTCCATCTGCGCGGCGCCGGTGATCATGTTCTTCACGTAGTCGGCATGGCCCGGACAGTCGACATGGGCGTAATGCCGCCCGTCGGTCTCGTATTCCACATGCGCGGTCGAAATGGTGATGCCGCGCGCCTTCTCTTCCGGCGCCTTGTCGATCTGGTCATAGGCGGTGAACGTGGCACCGCCCTTCTCGGCAAGCACCTTGGTGATTGCGGCCGTCAGCGTGGTCTTGCCGTGATCGACATGACCAATGGTGCCGATGTTGCAGTGCGGCTTCGTACGCTGGAATTTTTCCTTAGCCATGCTGGCTCTCCATCCTTCGACACAAAAACGAACTCGTCGCGGGGCCTTCCCGGCCTCCGGGACCCCTTAGGCGAATTTCGCCTTCACCTCCTCGGCAACGCCCTGCGGCGCTTGCGCGTAATGGTCGAACTGCATCGTGAACTGGGCACGCCCCTGGCTCATCGAGCGCAGATTGTTCA
>DATICH010000002.1:0-37463 GCA_035456885.1 Methyloceanibacter sp. | reverse complement strand
CCGCTAGGCAGTCTGTGCGGCGGGAACTTCCAACGCCCAAAGCCGTCGCGGGGCGGGAATGCCGCGCAGATCGTGCAAGCCGAGATCGGTAAACGGGCGGCGTACACGGCTAGCCGCTTCCTCGCTCACCACGATCGGCCGCCCCAACGCCTTGGCCGCATCGACCGTGCGGGCGACCTCATTCACCGCCCGCCCGATCACCCCGAATTTGAGCCGCTCCGCGGTGCCGGCATTGCCGAACACCACATCGCCGAAATGCACGCCGACGCGGAAGGCGATAGCGCGCGCCTGCTCGCCCCCATCCTGTTGCAAGGTGACGAGCCGCGCCTGCGCGTCAAGCGCCGCCTCGAGCGCGCGCGCGCAGGCCTCCGCCTCGCCGCCGGCCTCCGTCGCGGGAAAGAAGGCGAGGATCGCATCGCCGATGATGTCCAGCACCTGGCCGCCTTGCGCCGTGACGGCGCCCGCCGCGCAATCGAAATAGGTGTTGAGCAGGTCGAGGAAGCGATCGACGCTGAGCGCGTCGGCGAGCCCGGTCGAGTTACGCAAATCGCTATACCAGAGCGCCGCGCTGAGCCGTTCGCCGGCGCCGCGTTTGATAGTCCCGGACAGAATGCGCTCGCCGATCAATGGGCCATGGAAGGTGTTGAGCGCGTTCTTGGTGATCTGGTCCTTGATCACCACCCGGAGCGCCAGCGCCAGCGGCGCAAGCACCTGGCGCATGGTGGCGACATGGGCCGAGCTGAAGCCTTCGCGCTCGCGCGTCGCCCAGGAGATGCCAAGCCCGTTATGCGTCTCGGGGGTCATGGGCGCATCGCCGAAGGCGACGATCATGGCAAGATAGTCGGTCAAGCCCCTGCCGCGGAACTGGGCAAGCAGAGGGAAGCGGTCGACGGTCGCGTCACGATCGAGCCTGAGCCTGAACTCTGTGAGCTCATTGCTCAGCATGTAATAGAACGGGCTTAGGCGGAAGACCGAGCCGTCCTGATCGATCGCCGCGAAATACTCGACCTCGACGCCGGCCTCCTCGGTCCAAATGATGCTCATGCCGTCGAACAGGGGATGCAGGATGCGGAAGCCGACTTGCATGCGATGCAAGGGTACGCCGGCGCCCACCAGCCTAAGCATGGCGCCCTCCACCAGCGCGGCGACCGGAACGTCGGCCATGCCGGAGGTGATGATGGACGTGACGATGTCGGTATCGGTGGCCGCCGGCGAGGAGTCGTTCATGCTGCACTTGTCGGCTTGCTCCGTGGCGATTTGGCGACGCCGCCGGACGGAAACGCATGGATTGCCCCAACTCCGAGTGCAGCCGGTGGGGAACTGCGCTATGCTGCCGGAAGCATCGATCTCCGCGCAGGGGCAAGACGGGGCGATGCGGGCTCAAGACAGATTAGGAGGGAACCATGCGCAAAGTTGGCTTTGCGATCGCGGCGGCGGCCCTCATGCTGTTCGCCGGAGCTTTCGCGTACACGGCCCAGGCGACCACCTCGCTTGGCACGCTCAACCTGCCGGGAATGACCAAGAACTTCTCCCCGGTCGACACCGTCGCCTGCCGCGTGGCGGGACCGATTTGCGCGCCGGGGCGGACCTTGGTCTGCCGGCCGCTCAGGGGCTGCTGGTGCGCCAGATGCTGGCGCTAGGCTTCAGAACTTCCAGTCGAGGAAAAGGCCGCCTTTGAGAGGCGGCCTCTTTTTGGAAAAGAACAATTGCGGAACAAGAACAAAACGTGTACAGTTGCTCCCTAGTTCGCATCCTCACCTCGCGCCCCAAGCCGTCCCCGAAGGCTGAATGGATCCCCCCGAGGCGAGGATGCGGCGGGAGCACTTGAATTGCGACTCAGAGCGAGCTTGTGAAATAAGGGAGAACCTCCATGGTGAATGTCGCGCTGCGCCTCGTCGAAGGAGCTGAGATGGATAGAGAGAAGGCCCTTGAGGCGGCGATCTCGCAGATCGAGCGCGGCTTCGGCAAAGGCTCCATCATGCGGCTCGGCCAGAACGAGCAGGCGGTCGAGGTGGAGGCCATCTCCACCGGCTCGCTCGGCCTCGACATCGCGCTCGGCATCGGCGGGCTGCCGCGCGGTCGCGTCGTCGAGATTTACGGCCCCGAGTCCTCCGGCAAGACCACGCTGGCGCTGCATGTCGTGGCCGAGGCGCAGAAGCGGGGCGGCATTTGCGGCTTCATCGACGCGGAGCATGCGCTCGATACGGTCTATGCCCGCAAGCTCGGCGTCGATCTCGAAAATCTGCTGATCTCCCAGCCCGACACCGGCGAGCAGGCGCTCGAGATCACCGACACGCTTGTGCGCTCGGGCGCGATCGACGTGCTGGTGGTCGATTCGGTTGCGGCGCTGACGCCCAAGGCCGAGCTTGAAGGCGAGATGGGCGATCAATTGCCGGGCTTGCAGGCGCGGCTGATGAGCCAAGCCTTGCGCAAGCTCACCGGCTCCATCTCCAAATCGCGCTGCATGGTGATCTTCATCAACCAGATTCGCATGAAGATCGGCGTGATGTTCGGCAGTCCCGAGACCACGAGCGGCGGCAACGCGCTGAAATTCTACGCCTCCGTGCGGCTCGATATCCGGCGGATCGGCGCCATCAAGGAGCGCGAGGAGGTGGTCGGCAACCAGACCCGAGTCAAGGTGGTGAAGAACAAGGTGGCGCCGCCCTTCAAGCAGATCGAGTTCGACATCATGTATGGCGAGGGCATTTCCAAGACCGGCGAGCTGGTCGATCTCGGCGTCAAGGCCGGCATCGTCGAGAAGTCCGGCGCCTGGTTCTCTTTCGATAGCGAGCGGATCGGCCAGGGGCGGGAGAACGCCAAGGCCTATCTCAAGGAGCATCCCGAGACGGCGACGCGGATCGAGCGGGCCGTCCGCCAGAATGCCGGCCTGCTCGCCGGCCAGATTTTGGAGGGCGGCGCCGAGACGGTCGCCGAGGAGGGTGAGACCGGCGCCGCCGAGGGCGACGGTGGCGTGACACCGCTCGCCGGCGGGGCAGGACGTCGCAGCCGCCGTGGCGCCTAGCAGGCCGGATCGGTTGCGGGAGCGCTAAGTCGCGCGGAGCCGGGTAGCGCAAAGAAACGGGCGCTCAAGTAGCGCGGAGCGCGGTAGCGCAAAGAAACAAGGAGCGGGAAGCTGGACAGGCCCCGCTCCTCACCTTATGTGTGGCGCGGACGCTTGGGCCCTTTCTCGTGCGAGAGCGGGCCCGGCATTTGGGCTGGCCGAATCGGCTAAGCTCGCCAAGAGCCGCATCCAGCGTCCCCGCGAACGCCAAGGTCTCCCGCCAAAACGCCATGAACTCCGCCAAAGGTCACGGGGCAAGCAAGGCAAGCGCCAAGCCATCGGGCTCGGGCGCGGCCGTGGCCCGTCACGCGGGGTCCGTCCCCTCGCGCACCAACGACATCCGCGCCGCCTTTCTCGATTTCTTCGCCAGGAACGATCATCTGGTGGTGCCTTCGGCGCCGCTGGTGCCCCGTCACGATCCGACTCTGATGTTCACCAATGCCGGCATGGTGCCGTTCAAGAACGTGTTCACCGGCGCCGAGAAGCCGGAAGCCTTGCGCGCGGCCTCTTCGCAAAAATGCGTGCGCGCCGGCGGCAAGCACAACGATCTCGACAATGTCGGCTACACCGCGCGCCACCACACCTTCTTCGAGATGCTCGGCAACTTCTCCTTCGGCGACTATTTCAAGGAGCGCGCCATCCTGCTCGCTTGGGAACTGCTCACCCGCGACTTCGCGCTTCCCAAGGACCGGCTGCTGATCACCGTGTTCGCCGACGACGAGGAGGCCGCCGCACTGTGGCGCAAGATCTCGGGCTTCCCCGACGAAAAGATCATCCGCATCGCCGGCAGCGACAATTTCTGGTCGATGGGCGATACCGGGCCGTGCGGGCCCTGCTCGGAGATCTTCTACGATCATGGGCCAGGACTCGCCGGCGGGCCGCCGGGCAGCGCCGACGCCGAGGGCGACCGCTTCGTCGAGATCTGGAATCTCGTCTTCATGCAATATGAGCAGCGCGATGACGGCAAGCGCATCGACCTGCCGCATCCCTCGATCGACACCGGCATGGGGCTCGAGCGGATCGCCGCGGTGCTGCAAGGCACCCATGACAACTACGCGACCGACCTCTTCCGCGCCCTGATCGCGGCCTCGGTCGATCTCACCGGCGTTCCGGCCGAAGGCGAGCATGCGCCCTCGCATCGCATCATCGCCGATCATTTGCGCGCTTCGTCCTTCCTGATCGCCGATGGCGTGCTGCCCTCGAACGAGGGCAGGGGCTATGTACTTCGCCGCATCATGCGCCGCGCCATGCGTCACGCGCATCTGCTCGGCGCCAAGGAGCCGCTGCTCTATCGGCTGGTGCCGACGCTCACCGCCGAGATGGGCCGCGCCTATCATGAGCTCGAGCGCGGCCAGAGCCTGATCGAGGAGACCTTGAAGCTTGAGGAAGCCCGCTTCCGCGAGACCTTGGAGCGCGGGCTCAGACTGCTCGATGATGCGACCAAGGGACTGAAGCGGGGCGCCACCTTGTCGGGCGAGGTCGCCTTCAAGCTCTACGACACTTACGGCTTTCCTTACGACCTCACCGAGGATGCGCTGAAGGCGCGCGGCATCGGCGTCGACGCAAGCGGCTTCGCCGCCGCGATGGAGCGACAGCGCGCCGAAGCACGCAAATCCTGGGCCGGCTCCGGCGAGGCCGCCACCGAACGACTCTGGTTCGAGTTGAAGGAGGAACTCGGCGCCACCGAGTTCCTCGGTTACGAGACCGAGTCCGCGTCGGGCGAAGTCGTCGCCCTGATCAAAGATGGCGCCCGCGTCAAGGAGCTGAAGGCCGGCGAGCGCGGCATCCTGCTGGTCAACCAGACCCCCTTCTATGCCGAGTCGGGCGGCCAGGTCGGCGACCGCGGCACGGTCACCGGACCCAAGGGCGCAGGCTTCAAGGTCGAGGACACGCAAAAGCGGCTGCATGGCCTTTATCTGCATGAAGGGGTCGTGGAGAAGGGTGCCTTGAAAGTCGGCGAGGAAGTGCTGCTCGATGTCGACCACGCCCGCCGCACGCCGACCCGCGCGCATCATTCGGCGACCCATTTGCTGCACGAGGCGCTCCGCCAGGTGCTGGGTACGCATGTGGCGCAGAAGGGCTCGCTGGTCGAGCCGGGACGCCTCAGATTCGATTTCTCGCACCCGAAACCGATGACGCAGGCGGAGATCCGCGCCGTGGAGGATCTGGTCAACGCCATGATCCTACAGAACGCCCCCGTCGAAACACATCTGATGACGCCGGATCAGGCCATTGCCCAAGGCGCGCTGGCCCTGTTCGGCGAAAAATATGGCGAGGAGGTGCGCGTCGTCTCCATGGGCATCGATCCCAACAGCGGGCGCGCCGGCCATGCTTACTCCATCGAGCTCTGTGGCGGCACGCATGTCAGCCGCACCGGCGATATCGGACTGCTCAAGATCGTCGGCGAGAGCGCGGTCGCGTCCGGCGTGCGCCGGATCGAGGCGCTGACCGGGGAGGCGGCGCGCGCCTATCTCGACGCGCAGGACGCGCGGGTGCGCGAGGCGGCGGAGCTGCTCAAGGTCTCGCAAGACGAGATGATCGAGCGGCTGGCCGCAATCATCGACGAGCGCCGCAAGCTCGAGCGTCAGCTCGCCGATGCCAAGCGCGAGCTTGCGCTTGGCGGCGGCGCAGGCGCCGCGGTCACGGCATCGCCGGTGCAGGAGCTGGGCAAGACCAAACTGCTTGCCCGCGTCGTGCATGGCGTGGCGCCGAAAGATCTGCGCGGCTTGGTCGATGATGCGAAGAAGCAGATGGGCTCCGGCATTGCCGCGATCGTCGGCGTGAGCGAAGAAGGCAAGGCCGCGCTGGTGGTCGGCGTCACCTCCGATCTTGCTTCGACCTATGACGCCGTGGAGCTCGCGCGAGTCGGCGCCGAGGCGCTCGGCGGCAAGGGCGGCGGTGGACGTCCGGACATGGCACAGGCCGGCGGTCCCGACGGCGCGCGCGCCGATCAGGCGCTTCAAGCCATCGCGGCAAGGATCGCGGCCGGGACGGGCGGCGAGGCCGGGGCGGAGCGCCGCAGCGAAAGCGCTTAGGGCATGAACGGCGAAAGTGTCTGGCGCCGCTGGCGGCGCGAGGTCCACGACATTCTCGAGGTCGGCGGCGAGGCTTATCCCTTTGGCCGTGTGGTCAACGGCTTCATCATCGTTCTCATCATCCTCAACGCCGTCGCCTTCGCCGCCGAAACGGTCGACCATCTGGCCGACCGCTACTTCGTCTATTTCTACGCCTTCAACCTGTTCTCGGTGGCCGTGTTCAGCATCGAATATGCGCTGCGCGTCTGGAGTGCGATCGACATCCCGATGCTGAGCCGCATGCCGCCCTGGAAGGCGCGGCTCAAATTTGCCCTTCGGCCGATCATGTTGATCGACCTGTTCGCCGTGCTCCCGTTCTATTTCCAGTGGCTGATCCCGATCGACCTCCGGGCCTTGCGGGTGCTGCGCCTGTTCCGGCTGCTCAAGCTGGTGCGCTACTCCCCGGCGCTACAGACCCTCGGCCGGGTTCTCGCCCAGGAATATCGCGCCCTGCTCGGCGCGCTCCTGGTCATGCTCGTGCTCCTGCTGTTCGCCTCGACCGGCATCTATTTTCTGGAACGCGCCGCTCAGCCCGAGAAATTCGGCTCGATACCCGCCGCGGCCTGGTGGGCGATCGCCACGCTCACCACTGTCGGCTATGGCGATGTCGTCCCGATCACACCTTGGGGCAAGGTCCTTGGCGGCGTCGTCATGCTGCTCGGCGTCGGCATGTTCGCCCTGCCCATCGCCATCGTCTCCACCGGGTTCAGCCTTGAATCGGCGCGCCATCAATTCGTCGCCACCTGGAGCATGGTCGCAAGGTTGCCGCTGTTCAGCTCCATGAGCGAGACCGAGATCGCCGAGATCACCAAGCTCCTCTACACGCGAAGCTTCGCGCCGGGCGTGCCTATCGTCCGTGCTGGAGACGCGGGCGGGGCGATGTTTCTCATCGAGAACGGCGAGGCCTCCGTCTCGCTCGGTGGAGGCAAGACCGCGAGCCTGAAGGAAGGCGATTTCTTCGGCGAGATGGCCCTGCTCGAACGCCGCCGCCACACGCGCGACGTGATCGCGAAGACCAGATGCCGGGTGCTGGTGCTCGACGCGGAGGCGCTATTGCGGCTGACCAGGCGCCACCCGGAGATTCTCGATTATCTCCGGAAAGTGGCCAAGGACCGGCAGCAGGCGGAAAACGCCGCCCGGGGGGAGAACCGCAAACGCAGAGTTGCCGCCAAGCAGGCCGCGCCCGAAACATCCTGAGGCGGCTCTAGCGGTCTAGCGCCAGCGCCGGCCCGCCGCCTATCCGACACCCGACACCTGATATCTCGCGTCCGATCCCGCCAGCTCTTGACTGAGATTGTCGCCGACCTTGTCGAGGAAGCCGCTCGTCGACAGCCAGCTCTGGTCCGCTCCGACCAGCAGCGCAAGGTCCTTGGTCATGAAGCCGCCCTCGATCGTCCCCACCACGACGCGCTCCAGGGTCTCGGCAAACCGCATCAGCTCCTCGTTTTCGTCGAGCTTGGCGCGATGCTTGAGTGCGCCGGTCCAGGCGAAAATCGAGGCCGTGGAATTGGTCGAGGTTTCGCGTCCCTGCTCGTGTTGCCGGAAATGCCTCGTGACGGTGCCGTGCGCGGCCTCGGCCAGCACCGTCTTGCCGTCGGGCGTCATCAACACGCTGGTCATCAGCCCGAGCGAGCCGAAGCCCTGTGCCACCGTGTCGGACTGCACGTCGCCGTCGTAATTTTTCAGCGCCCACACATAGCCGCCAGACCATTTCAGGCAGGCGGCCACCATGTCGTCGATCAGGCGATGCTCGTAGGTGAGGCCGCGCGCGTCGAATTCGGGCTTGAACTCGGCGGCGAAGATCTCCGCGAAGATATCCTTGAAGCGGCCGTCATAGGCCTTGAGGATGGTGTTCTTGGTGGACAGATAAACCGGCATGTCGCGGTGCAGCGCGTAGTTGAAGCTGGCGCGCGCGAAATCGCGGATGGAAGCGTCGGTATTGAACATGCCGAGCGCGATGCCGGAGCCGTCGAACTCATGCACCACGTGCTCGATTCGCTTTCCGTCCTCGCCTTCGAAAGTGATGGTAAGCTTGCCCTTTCCGGGCACGCGGAAATCGGTGGCCCGATAGACGTCGCCATAGGCGTGACGGCCGATGATGATCGGCTTGGTCCAGCCCGGCACCAATCGCGGCACGTTCTTGCAGATGATCGGCTCGCGGAAGATCACACCACCCAAAATGTTGCGGATCGTGCCGTTCGGCGACTTCCACATCTTCTTGAGACCGAACTCCTTCACCCGCGCCTCGTCCGGTGTGATGGTCGCGCATTTCACCCCGACGCCGCAGGCCTGGATGCCGCGCGCCGCATCGATCGTCACCTGATCGTCGGTGGCGTCGCGATTCTGGATTGAGAGGTCGAAATAGAGAATCGGCAGGTCGAGATAGGGGAAAATCAGCTTCTCCTTGATCATCTGCCAGATGACCCGTGTCATCTCGTCCCCGTCGAGGTCGGCGACCGGGTTGTTCACCTTGATCTTGCTCACGCGTCGAGTTCTCCGAGCAGGCGGGGAAGGTTGTGCGATGCCGTCCCCCATTGCGGGAAACGGCCTCTCTATAGCATCGTGACCGGATGGTGAAAGCAAGAACCGCCGGCACAAGCGCGGTGCGCGCTATCGACACGCGCGCCAAGCCCCCTCGTCGCGGTGCGAAGATCGCGGCGCCCGCGCCGGCGGTCATTCTGGTGCATCCGCAGCTCGGCGAGAATATCGGCTTCGCCGCCCGCGCCATGGCCAATTTTGGATTGAGCGATCTCAGGCTGGTGGCGCCGCGCGACGGCTGGCCCAACGACAAGGCGGAGGCGGCCGCCGCGGGTGGGGCCTTCGTCATCGAGCAAGCGACAGTCTATGACAGCGTCGAGGCGGCGATCGGCGGGCTCAACTATGTGCTCGCCGCCACGGCGCGCCCGCGCGGCATGGTCAAGCGGGTGTTCGCGCCGGAGAGCGCCGCCAAGGAATTGCGGCGGCGGAGGGCGAAAGGCGAGGGATGCGGCGTTCTGTTCGGGCCGGAGCGGAGCGGACTGGACAACGATACGATCTCGCTCGCCGATGCGATCCTGACCGCTCCGGTGAGCCCCGACTTCGCCTCGCTGAGCCTGCCGCAGGCGGTCCTGGTGTTCGCCTATGAGTGGTTGAAGGGCGAGGCGAAAGCCTCCGCGCTCGGCCGTGCCACCCGGTTTGATGGGCCGGCGACGGAGGGCCTTGCCGCCCCCGACACCAGGCCTGCCACGCGAGAGGAATTGTTCGGCCTATTCAACCATCTCGAGACCGAACTTGATCGCACGGGCTTTTTGCGGCCGGCGGAAAAACGGCCGAGCATGGTGCGCGCCATTCGCAACATGTTCCACCGCATGAGTGCCACCGAGCAAGATATACGCACCTGGCGCGGAATCGTGGCGGCGCTCTCGCGGCCGCGCACGCACCGTGGAAAAAAAACGTCATAGTTCCGCCCCGTTTCTCCTATTGCGATGGCCCTGGCAGATGCTAGCGTCGGCCACGGGATGAGAGGGATAACGATGCGCAGAGCATGGTTTCGATTGGGCGGGGCGGGAGCGGCCGCGATCTTGGCGCTGCTCGCGAACGAATCCCTCAAAGCCGCCGATCAGGCCGGCGTCAGGCCGGTCGCCGAAGAGCTCGGTCAGCGTGCCGCCGCGGCCACGCCCGAGACCCAGCAGAAGAGCGGCGGCTTGAGCGAAAGCGCCGTGCGTGTGTTGATGACCTATGCGTTTTCCATCATTCCGGAATCGCAGCCCGGCGCCGACGGCAAGCAAGTCAAGATCGACAAATCCGATCCCAACGTCTTCCTCATTCCGGTGGAGGATGCGCGACGCGTGATTCGCGCCGCCACACGTTCGGCCTATGCCGAGGCATGCAAAATGGAGAATCTGGCCCAGGCCAACTACCAGGCGATGATGCGCAGCGAGGAGGCCAAGAAGATCTGGAGCGAGACGCAGCTGCATATGATCCACGCGCTGCATATGTTCTCCACGTCCTATTTCTCGGGCAGTGCCCGAATCACGGAAGTCCCTGACGAAGGCGCCAGCACGGTCTCCAAGGGCGATGCCGAACCCGGCCCCGGAGGAACCGACCTCGTGACGCCGAAACGACCCCCGTGCCCTCCGGAACAGAAGCAAAAGGTTGAGAGCGCCATCAACGCCTATGTCCAGGCCACCCAGGCGCCCTCAGGGGCGAGCCAGGCCCCGGCCCAGTAGGGCCTTGCCGCCGCAATTGACACTTTCCGCCATTCGCGTGTAACAGAGCGCGGGCGAAGCCTTTAGCTTCCTGGTTTCGAGGACGCCGGAGAAGGTCCCGGCGATCCGCCGCCTTCACCAGCAAGGTTTTGACAGGCGCGGGAGGAAAGAGCCCGCGGTAGCGGCCTGGTTTGGCTTTGGAGTCTTGAAGACATGACGAAACGCGTTCACGCCAAGCACAAGATCGACCGCAGGCTCGGCGAGAATATCTGGGGCCGGCCGAAGAGCCCCTACAACAAGCGGGAATATGGCCCCGGCGAGCACGGGCAGCGCCGGCGCGGCAAGCTTTCCGACTATGGCCAGCAATTGCGCGCCAAGCAGAAGCTGAAGGGCTATTACGGCAATATCACCGAGAAGCAGTTCAAGGCGATCTATCGCGAGGCGGCGCGGCTGCGCGGCGACACCTCGGAAAAACTGATCGGCCTGTTGGAGCGGCGGCTCGACGCTGTCGTCTATCGCGCGAAATTCGTGCCCACTGTGTTCGCAGCGCGGCAATTCGTCAGCCACGGCCATGTGAAGGTCAACGGCCGGCGGGTGAATATCCCGAGCTATCGCTGCCGCGAGGGCGACGTGATCGAGGTCCGCGACCGGGCCAAGGACGCCGGCATAGTGCTGGAAGCCTCGCAAAGCCCGGAGCGCCAGGTTCCCGACTATATCGAGGTGGACCACAACAAGATGACGGCGAAGCTGGCGCGCATCCCTACGCTCTCCGACGTGCCTTATCCCACGATCATGGAGCCCAATCTCGTCATCGAATTCTATTCGCGCTAATCGGCGAGAGCTTCGGTTCCCCTAAGTGAGGATCAAGAGCGCCCCTCCGGCGACGAGGAGCGCAGCAATCCCTTTGGCCGCGCGCTCGCCGAACGGCGCCAGCTTCTCGATCGCCACGAACAAGGTCAGCCCGGCGATCCAAACCAGATTCATCACCCCGCCCACGAACAACAGCAGCATCAGCACCGCGCAGCAGCCGATGCAGTAGAGGCCGTGGACGAGGCCCAGGTGCCAGGCGCCGCGGAGGCCAGGCCGCCAATGCGCAGCGATGAACCGGGCTGGCGCCCGGCAATGTTTGAGGCAGACCGATTTCAACGGCGTGAGTTGATAGAGTCCGGCGGCGATCAGCAGCGCGCCCGAGAGCGGCGCGACGCTCGAGCTCATCATCGCCGACATAACGCCCGCCTGCTCAAGTCCCCACTGAAGCGCGGTAGCCAAGGCGCTGAAAAGAATCCACAAGCCGAGATAGGCCAACGCGAAGGCGGCGATCTTGCCGGAAGCGTTTCCCATCCGGCGCTCCCGCTCGGCCTGCCGCGCCACGCGGGCATAGAGCAGCACCATCGGCGAGGCCGAAGGCAGCATCATCGCCACCATCATCGTCGCCCACATGAAGAAGGCGATCAGCCACCAAGCCAGGCTCCACTCGTCGCTGAGCGAGGGAGGCAACCCGAACGGCATGAGCCAGCCGCTCATGGCGGCAGGATCCATCCCGGTGCCCGCGCCCAGGAGAACCGCGACCCAGGCGAGCGCCGTGAGCGTCACGAGCGCGGCGAGAACTGCGAGATCCTCGCGCCTGAACATCGTCTCGATCGTGCCGGCGAGCATGCCGCCTCAACGCACCATGCCGTTCTGGCAGAGGTGGATCTTGGCGAATTGACCGTAAGTATCGGACAGCTCATAGGCGACGGGTCCAGCGGTCTTCGACCAGCCACGCCCGATCTCGGCCTCGGCGAACTCGAACCCGTTGGGCTGCGCGATGCGCACGCGATGCAGCGCGCCGGTGACCGGGTTCAGGATCGGCTCCCCGCGCATTTCGAGCAACCCGTCGATATAGGCGTGGGCGGTGCGGCCGTCGATATCGAGCTCGAAGTCGATGTCGGCGAATAGCGGCCCATGCAGTTTGTCGCAGGTCGCCGCGAATACGGCAAATACGGTGGCGAACGGCTCGGTATCGTCGCCGCGCAAGATGCGCGCCAGGGCTTCGCGTTGCGGCGGCGTGGCGCGCTTGTCGATGATATGCACGCCTTCGCCCTTGCCTTCGTGGATCGCTCCCGGCCAGCGGAAAATCCCGGCGGCGCGCAGTCCGTCGAGCCGGGTCGAGCCGTGATAGCCCTCCTCGATGTCGTAGACCGCTAGGCCGCGGCAATCGCCGTGGGTCGGTAACGCATTGAATTGGCAGGGGCAGCCATAGTCGCAGTTGCAATTGCCGAATTCGCGGCCCCGGATTTCCCACGCTGTCATACGAAAACACTCCCTTCGATCCAAAATCGCTTGGCGTAGCGGCGGGTGTGGCGGAGCAATGTGGTATAGCCGTGGCGCCGACCAGATAACTCCCGAGCGATGGAGCGCATTGTCATAGCGGAACAGCCGGCTGACGCCGATCGGGGCTCGCGCGTGCAGCGTCTTCCCGGCGGAAGATGCATCGGCTATGCCGAGTTCGGCGACCCGGACGGCGAACCCGTCGTCGCCCTTCACGGCACGCCGGGCTCGCGGTTCATGTTCGCGCTCACCGATCGTCCGGCGCGGGCGAGGGGCTTGCGCATCATCGCGCCGGAGCGGCCCGGCTACGGGCTCTCCGACTGGTGCCACATGGCTTCGCTGAGCGAGCTTGCCGCCGACGCGAAGGCCTTAGCCGACGCGCTCGGGCTCGACCGGTTCGCGGTGCTCGGCGTCTCCGGCGGCGGCCCGCATGCGCTTGCTGCCGCCGCTTCAATGCCGGACCAGACCCAGTTGCTGGCGCTGGTGAGCCCCGTCGGACCCATCGCCGACGCGAGCACTCGCATCCGCATGTCGAAATTGCATCGGCTGATCTTCACCCGCATGGGCCGTTCCGATCCCGCTCGTGGGACGTTCTTCTGGCTGGTGCGGACGATGGTGCGCTTCGCGCCGGACATCGCCTATCGGGCGCTGACGCAGCGGGTCGTCGCCGCCGACCGGGAGTTGCTCAAGCGCGCCGAGGTGAAGGCCAATCTCCAGATGGCGCTGCGCGAGGGCTTGCGCCAGGGCGTCGCCGGCGCGCGCCAGGACCTCCGCCTTTTCTGCGCGCCCTGGGGTTTGCGTGTTGAGGAGATCGACGTGCCGACCGTGATCTGGCAGGGCAGCGACGACCCGATCGTGCCGCCGGGCGGCGCCTACTACTTGGCCGAGGCATTGCCGCATTGCCGGCTCGACGTGGTCCAGGGGGCCGGCCACTATTTCGTGTTCGGGCAGCTGGAGCGCGTGCTCGACACGGTGCAGGCCGCGCTGCGCGTCTAACCGCCGCCCTCCCAGCCAGGACACTTGCCGCGCCCCAAGAAACTTGCAACAACCCGCGCCATGAAAAGCCAATGGAGCGACAGCGCCGCGCGCGAGATGGTCGAGGCCTACGCCGCCAAGGGCGTGGACCAAGACATTGCCCTGAGGGTCTACACCACGCGCCTCCTGGGGCGGAACGCACTCTTGGTGCTGCATGGCGGTGGCAACACTTCGGTCAAGACGCGCGCGCACGACGATCTCGGCCAAGAGCACGAAGTCATCGCCGTGAAGGGCTCCGGCGCCGACATGGCCGACATCGAGCCTTGGGGCCTGCCCGCGGTGAAGCTCGAGCCCTTGCGCAAGCTGCGCGGGCTCGCGGAGTTGTCGGACGAGGCCATGGTCAATGTGCAGCGGCTGAACCTGCTCGATTCGTCCGCGCCCAACCCCTCGGTCGAGACCTTGCTACACGCCTTCCTGCCGCACAAATTCGTCGACCACACCCATGCCGCCGCAGTGCTGTCCATCGTCGACCAACCCGACGGCGAGGCGCTCGCGCGCGAAATCTACAATGGGCGCATGGGCATTGTGCCCTATATCGCGCCTGGCTTTGGATTGGCAAAGGCCGCCGCCGAAGTGTTCGAGCAGAAGCCGGACGTCGAAGGCCTCGTCCTGCACAAGCACGGCATCTTCACCTTCGGCGAAACGGCGCGCCAAGCCTATGAGCGCATGATCGAGATGGTGTCGCTGGCGGAGAGTCGCTTGCGTCAGGGGCGGCCCATCGTGTTTCCGGTGCGGCAATTCGCTGCCGCCACGGCAAGCGCCGCCGACATCGCGCCGATCATCCGCGGCGCTTGTGCCATCAAGCAGGAGGGCGCGGAGCCGGTCCGCTTCGTCGCCGATTATCGTACCGCGCCGGAGATCCTGGCCTATGTCAACGGCGCTGAGATTGCGTCATACAGCCAGCGCGGCGTGGTGACGCCCGACCACATCATCCGCACCAAGAATCGCCCGCTGGTCGTGCCGCAACCGGAAGCCGGCAAGCTCGACGATTTCGCCCGCGCCGTAGGTGAGGCAGTCGCCACGTTCGGCGCCGACTACGACGCCTATTTCGCCCGCGAGAACGCGGCGGCCGGCGACACCAAGACGAAACTCGACTCCGGCCCGCGCGTGGTGCTGGTGCCCGGCGTCGGCCTGTTCGGCCTCGGCCGCACGGCCAAGGATGCGGCGATTGCCGCCGACCTCGCCGAGAACACGGTCAAGGTCGTCACCGACGCCGAGGCGATCGGCCGCTACGAACCGCTTCCAGAGAGCGATCTGTTCGCGCTCGAATATTGGAGCCTCGAGCAGGCCAAGCTGAAAGGCGCAGTGGCGAAGCCACTCACCGGACAAGTCGCTTTCGTCACCGGCGCGGGCGCGATCGGTGCGGCCACGGCGCGGGCGCTCGCCGCCGATGGCGCCGCCGTCGCCATTCTCGATATCGACCGCGGGGCGGCCGAGAAGGCCGCCTCCGCCGTCAAGGGGTTTGGCTTGCAATGCGACGTTACCAAGCCTGAGCAGGTGCAGTACGCCTTCGAGGCGGTCTGCGAGCGCTTCGGTGGCGTCGACATCCTCGTGTCGAATGCCGGCGCCGCTTGGCAGGGCCGCATCGGCGATATCTCCGACGCGCTGCTGCGGCAAAGCTTCGAGCTCAATTTCTTCGCGCATCAGGCCGTGGCGCGAGAGGCGGTGCGCATCATGCTGAGACAGGGCACTGGCGGCGTGCTGCTGTTCAACCTCTCCAAACAGGCCGTGAATCCCGGCGCCAATTTCGGGCCCTACGGCCTGCCCAAGGCGGCGACCATGCTGCTGATGCGCCAATACGCGCTCGACTACGGCAAGGATGGCATCCGCTCGAACGGTGTCAACGCGGACCGCGTCCGGAGCGGGCTCTTGACCGCCGCCATGATCAAGGACCGCGCCAAGGCGCGCGGCGTCTCGGAGACCGAATATATGAGCGGCAATCTTCTGCACGCTGAAGTGACGGCCGACGACGTCGCCCAGGCCTTCCTCGCGCTCGCCAAGGCGCGCAAGACCACCGGCCATATCGAGACCGTCGATGGCGGCAATATCGCCGCGGCGCTGCGCTAAACACCCGCCCAAAAACCGCGCGCTCCTAAGGGAGTTTTAACCACAAGCAGAGAGGCTTACGCCGCATCGTTTGCATGCGGGATTCGCCTGGCTCAGAACCGGTGGAACCCGAAGGATCGAGTGGTTCCGGCCGGCGTTCAGCAAAAATCGAGAGAGATTTCAGATGGTTCTGCGCATGAGAATTATGCTCGCCATGATCGCCGTCGCGCTGACGGCCGTGGTCGTGTCCTTCGTGGTTGCCGCCATGGTCCCCGCCACCTTGGTCGCGGCGCTGCTTGCCATGCTGATCTCGGGCGGCATCGCCGCCGCCTTCGGCTATGTGTTCGGCGGCCGTATTGCGCAAGCGCTTGCGGATCTCAACGGTGTCATCCTGCGCTTCATCAAATGGGACATGGAAGGCGTGGTGCCCCATGCCGGCCGCGGTGACGAGGTTGGCGAGATCGCCAAGGCGCTCAAGGCCTTCCAGGCCGACGCCATCAAGTGGAGCGAGAGCCACAAATCGGAGCAGGACAGCCAGATCCAGGGGCGGCTTGCTTCGCAGCAGCGCACCGAGGAATTGATCCATCAGTTCCGCGGCTCGATCGCCGGCATCCTCGGCGCCTTCGCCGAGAGCGCGCGGCAGATGGACGAGACCGCGCGGGCGCTCTCAACCGTGGCCAGCGACACCAACGAGCGAGTTGGCGTGGTCGCCTCCGCCTCAGACGAGGCCTCCGCCAATGTGCAGACCGTCGCCGCCACCGCCGAAGAGCTTGCCGTTTCGGTCGGCGAGATCGGCACGCGGGTCTCGACCGCAAGTCGCATCGTCAATCATGTCACCGAGAACGCCCGCACCGCCAATCTCAAGGTCGAAGGCTTGGCCTCGGCCGCGCAGCGGATCGGCGACGTGGTAAGCCTGATCCAGGACGTCGCGGCGCAGACCAATCTGCTCGCGCTCAACGCCACCATCGAGGCGGCGCGCGCGGGCGAAGCTGGCAGGGGCTTCGCGGTGGTGGCGAGCGAGGTCAAGACCCTGGCCGACCAGACCGCCAAGGCCACCGAGGACATCAAGCAGCAGATCGCCGCGATTCAGACCTCGACCAATGGCGCGGTCGACGCCATGCAGTCGATCGTTACCACCATGGGCGAGGTGAACAAGAACACGCAGGAGATCGCCGGCGCCGTGCAGCAGCAATCTGCGGCAACCTCGGAGATCTCGCACAGCGTGCGCCAGGCCGCGCGCGGCACCGAGGACGTGGTGGCACATATGCCTGGCGTTACCAAGGCGGTCGACGAGACCAGCCAGTCCGCCACGCAGATGCTCCAGGTCAGCCGCGACCTGTCGCGCCAGGCGGAGCAGCTTCGGCACACCGTTGAGAATTTCCTGCGACAGGTGGCCGCCGCCGACCAGCTCAAGCGCGCCAGCTAGGCTCTCGCCAAGCCAGTTGACGTAAGGGGTGCGGCGCGGCGAAGCTCTACGACTAGTTCGGGGGCTTGCCGGAGGGAGCTGAGCGCTTGGGCCGCATCTTTCGCACTTTCCTTGCCGGCGTTCTCGCGCTTTTGCCGATCGCCGTCACCGTCTTCGTCGTCGCCTGGATCGCCTCCTTCATCGCCGGCTATGCCGGTCCGGACAGCTTCGTCGGCCGGTTGATCATCCGGCTTGGGATCTCGCTCGGCCTAGATATTTCGCCGAGCTCCGGGGCGGCCTATCTGCTCGGCTTCCTCGTCATTCTCGGCTGCATCTTTTTGCTTGGGCTCATCGTCGAGACGCGGCTATGGCCTTGGATCCAGAACGGATTCGACGCGCTAATCATGCACATTCCGGTAGTCTCGAATGTTTACGACCTATCCAAGCGCTTCGTGTCGTTGGTCGACCGCGGCGGCGGCGAAGACAGCCTAAAGACCATGCAGCCGGTCTGGTGCTTCTTCGGCGGGGAGGGGGGCGCGGCGGTGCTCGGGCTGATGCCCTCGCCAGAGCCGGTGGTGATCGGCGAGCATTCCTATCTCGGCCTGCTCGTGCCCTCGGCGCCGGTGCCGTTCGGCGGCGCGCTGATCTATGTGCCGTCGCATTGGATCAAGCCGACCGAGGGCGGCGTGGAACGCCTGATGAATGTCTATGTGTCGATGGGCGTGACCGCGCCGCAGTCCATGCCGCCTGGCGTCACCTCGCCCCGCGTCTTAGAGGCCTCGGTCGCGAAATCGGTGCCCAAGCCTAAAGCACCGAAACGACCCAACTCGACCTAATAGACTTCGAGCGCATGCTTAGACGTTGCGTTATCCCGCTTAGTGTAACTGGCAGCGCACAAGGGAACCACCCTTGAAGACGAGGTTCGAGTCCTCGAGCGGGGACCATCTAAGTCGCAAACCTGAAATGCAGCACGTCGCCGTCCTTGACGACATAGTCCTTGCCTTCCAGACGCAGCTTACCGGCGTCGCGCGCGCCGGCTTCGCCGCCGAGTGCCACGTAGTCGTCGTAAGGAATGGTCTCGGCGCGGATGAAGCCCTTCTCGAAATCGGTATGGATCGCGCCCGCGGCTTGCGGCGCGCGCGTGCCAACCGGCACGGTCCAGGCCCGCGCCTCCTTCGGCCCGGCGGTGAAATAGGTGATAAGTCCCAGGAGCTTATAGCCTTCGCGGATAAGCCGGTTGAGTCCCGGCTCGGCCAGGCTGAGCTCGGCGAGATAAGTCTTCCGCTCAGGCGGCGCTAACTCCGCAAGCTCGGCCTCGATCTTGGCAGAGATCACGACGCAGCCCGCCCCCTCGCGCGCCGCGCGTTCGGCCACCAGCGTTGAGTATTTGTTGCCGGTCGCGGCGGATGCCTCGTCGACATTGGCGACATAAAGCACGGGTTTGGAGGTGAGCAGCCCGAGTGACTTGAATAGCGCACGCTCATCCTGGGCGATTACCGCGAGTCGCGCGGGATTTCCCTCGCGCAGCAGGGCCAGCACGCGCTCGACCAGATCGAGCGTCTTCTTGGCGTCCTTGTCCTGGCCGCGGATCTTCTTTTCCAGGATCGGCAGACGCCGCTCCAGACTGTCGAGATCGGCAAGCATCAACTCGGTCTCGATCGTATCCGCGTCGGCGATCGGATCGACCCGTCCCTCGACATGCACCACGTCCGCATCCTCGAAACAGCGCAGCACATAGGCGACCGCATCGACCTCGCGGATATGGGCGAGGAACTGGTTGCCGAGCCCTTCGCCCTTCGAGGCGCCGCGCACCAGCCCGGCGATGTCAACGAAAGTGAGCCGCGTCGGCACCACCTGCGCCGACTTGGCGATTGCCGCGAGCTGGTCGAGCCGCGCATCCGGCACCGGCACCTCGCCGACATTCGGCTCGATGGTGCAAAACGGATAATTGGCGGCCTCGGCAGCCGCGCTCTCGGTCAACGCGTTGAACAGGGTGGACTTGCCGACATTCGGCAGCCCCACGATGCCGCATTTGAATCCCATTCGTCCGAATGTCCTTATGCGCCGAACCAGCGACGAATCCTGGTGGCAAGACCGCCGGTGGCGCCACCAGCGCTTTCGCGCGAGGCGGGCTCAACCTCGGCCGCACTTTGCATGCGATGCGCCACACGCGACTGAAACTTATCGGGTGCTCCTTCGGCTAGGGAGGGCGCCGCGTCGGCGATTGCGCCGAGCAGCGCTTCGAGCGTTCCCCGCTCCGCCTTGGCGAAATCGCCTAGCACGTGTTTGGTCACCTTGCCGCGGTCGCCCGGATGGCTGATGCCGATCCGCACGCGCACATAGTTGTTGCCGATATGCGCTGTGATGGATTTGAGCCCGTTATGCCCGGCAGCGCCGCCGCTCGTCTTCACGCGCAACTTGCCGAGCGGAAGATCGAGCTCGTCATGGAATACCGTCACGTCGTCGGGCTCGAGCTTGTAGAAGCGCACGGCCTCGCCGACCGAACGGCCAGACTCATTCATGAAGGTCTGCGGCTTGAGCAGCAGCACCGGCATGTCGCCGAGCCTGGCTTCGGCAATGAGCCCTGAGAAACGCTTGCGCCAAGCCGGGAAATCATGCGCGGCAGCGATGGCATCGACCGCCATGAAACCGACATTGTGGCGGTTGAGCAGATAATCCCGCCCCGGATTGCCGAGGCCGACAAAGAGCTTCATGCGATCGGTCCCGATCGAAGGCGCAACGGGGGCGCAAGGATAACCCCCGGGAAGAAGAAGTTATTTCTTCTTCTCTTTCTCTTCCTTCGGCTTCTCCTTCTCCTCGGCACCTTCCGCCGGCGCTGCAGCCGCGGCAGCCTCGGCACCAGGCTCGGCAGCCTCGGCAGCCTCGGCGCCGGGTACCGGCTCCTCAGCCGCACGGCCGACAATGGTCGCCACCGTGAAGTCGCGGTCGGTGATGGTCGGTCGCACGCCCTCGGGCAGTTTGACCGCGGAGATATGCACCGAGTCGCCGATCTCGAGACCGGTCAGGTCGATCTCGAAATGATCCGGGATGGCGTCTGCCGGGCAGCGCACCGGAATCTCGTGGCGCACGATATTGAGCACGCCGCCGCGCTTCAGGCCCGGGGAGGCACCCTCGTTGAGGAATCGCACCGGTACGTCGACGGTCACCAGAGCGTCCTTGCCGAGCCGGAGGAAGTCGACATGGATCGGAAAGTCGCGCACCGGGTCGAGCTGCACAGTGCGGGGTATCACCCGGGTCTTCTTGCCCTCGACATCGAGCACGTAGATGGTGCTCTGAAAATGGCCGGTATGAAGCTGCTGATGGATGGTCCGATAGTCGACCGAGATGCTTTCCGGCTCCTGTTGGTCGCCGTAAACGATGCCGGGAACGCGCCCCTCGCGCCGCTCGGCGCGGGCCCCGCCTTTGCCCGAGCGTGCCCGCGCCCATCCTTTGAGTTCGATCGCCTCAGCCATCGCAAGCCTCCGAATGCTCAAAAATGAAGGGCCTCAAGAGGCCCGCAATTGAGGGGGCTTATAGCCTCGGCCTCGGCGGATGACAATGTGCTATCGCGGCACCAGCTTTGCGCTAGCATACAGCCCTGGGATCTTGAAAATGCGTGGTCTTTGGCGTCGAACGCGGGATTTGATAGGCAGCGCGCCCGGCGCGGGCGGCCAGGCTGCAATCGCCCCCGGCGATCCAACTGTGAAGTACCGCCTCAAGGCAATTCCGCCGTCCGAGATGGAAACGACAATCAGACTCATTCGAAGCCACCCCGAATATTTCAATGGACGGATAGCTGAGACCTACGCCGCTCTCGGCCTGAAGGTCATCGACGATTCGTTCGGGCGAGAGGTCTCCGATCACGCCGCGGAAGCTCTCAAATCGGCCGTCCCCTTCTCCGTGGTGCGGTTTGGAGATCGGGAGTGGATTGTTCTTTCCTTCGGCGCATATGATACGTCCTACCTTGATCGTTACGTCATCACGGACGCAATCGAGAACTACATTGAATCGTTCCGCATGGACGAAGCGAGCATGATCCTCATGCGTGAGACGTTGCTGTCGGCGGTTCTGCAGGCGGATATCGTCGGCGTGTGCGGGATCGGGAAGACGTGGAACGGCGTTAGAGATACCGATAAGTTCATTGTGCGACTCCAACAGAACCTGCGGGGATTTTTGGGCGTTTGGCGGGGCTTTGACCATTGTCTGCGCCTCGCGCGATCAGGCACCTTCGAGCATAAAGTAGTTGCCTCGACACATCTTTACTTCGGAGTTATCAACACCTCCACGTCGTTCTGCCTCATGCGCGCCGCATCCTCTTGGTCACGAGTCGCCCCGCGGTACTCCCCTTACTGCAAAAGAGATTTCCAAAGATAGAATTCCAGCTCATTCAGGTGGGCAGGTCCAGGAAGCCGCAGCCCGACGCACCGGTGTTCTTGGCTGAGGTCGCCGCCAGTTTGCCTCCAGACATGCGAGGGTGGTGCGCCCTTAGTGGGGGCGGACTGTGGGGCAAGCTCTATTGCACTTGGATCAAGCAAAGGGGAGGGGTCGCGATCGATATTGGCAGCGGCTTCGATCTCCTGAGCGGCGCCATAACCCGTCCGGTTCACCGCCGGCTCGGCTTGGACGAGGCCAATCCTTATGCCCTCGGAGCGCCGATATCCAGTTGACGGGCCAGCATCACGTCCGCCACGGATGCGCCGGCAGCTCGCTCACGCCCAAGACCTCCACCCCGGCCTGGGCCACTTTATGGTCGTTTTCGACCGAGCTGCCGCTAACCCCGATGGCGCCCACGAGAACTCCGTCCTCGTCGACGATCGGCAGGCCCCCGGGGAAGGTGATCAACCCATCATTGGAATGCTCAATGCCGTAGAGCGGCTTGGCGGGTTGCGACAGCTTGCCGAGCTCGCCCGTCGCCATGCCGAAGAACACGGCGGTCTTGGCCTTCTTGATGGCGATATCGATCGAGCCGACCCAGGCGTCGTCCATCCGGATGAAGGCCTTGAGATTGGCGCCGGAATCGACCACGGCGATGCACATTTGCGTCTTGAGCGCGACGGCCCTCTTGCGTGCGGCTTGGATGGCTTTCTCGGCATTTTCCAGATTGACGTGCATGAACGAGTCTCCTGGCGGGTGGGACGGGCGATTAACGCGCAAACGGCGAAATGGTGGCAAAGGCCATGCAACGCGCTATTCTCATTACGGGGGCATAGGGCAAGGGGAGCGGTCAGGCCATGTCCGCAAGTGTCGCAGAGTCAAACGCAGTCAGAGGAGAATACCAATGCCCCGGAGCACCTACAAAGTCATCGAGCTGATCGGCACCAGCGACAAATCCTGGGAGGAGGCGGCCAGAGTCGCCGTTGAGCGCGCGGCGGAGCATCTGCGCGAGTTGCGCGTGGCCGAGGTCATGGAAATGGACATGGTCATCAACGAGGGGAAGATCGAGCTCTATCGGACCAAGGTCAAATTGTCGTTCAAATACGAGGGCCACCCCGACAAGTAAGGCGGCGGTCTACCTCAGTAGAACAGGCTCGATACCGACTGCTCTTCGGCGGTGCGCGCGATGGCTTCGCCAAGCAGGGGCGAGATCGGCAGCACGCGGATATTATGCGCGTTCAGCACCGCCTCGCTCGGTAGGATCGAGTCGGTGATGACGAGCTCCTTCAGCCGCGACGACATGATGCGCGCTACCGCCCCGCCCGACAGCACGCCATGGGTAATATAGGCGGTGACCAGGCTGGCCCCGTGGTCGAGCAAGGCCTCGCCGGCGTTCACCAAGGTACCGCCGGAATCGACGATGTCGTCGACCAGGATGCAGGTGCGGCCTTTGACATTGCCGATCACGTTCATCACTTCGGAATCGCCCGGCCGCTCGCGCCTTTTATCGACGATGGCGAGCGGCGCGTCGATGCGTTTGGCGAGTCCTCGCGCGCGCACCACGCCGCCGACATCCGGCGACACCACCATCAGATTGTCGGCGGGGAATACCTGCTTGATGTCCTGCACCATCACCGGCGCGGCGAACAGATTGTCGGTCGGAATGTCGAAGAATCCTTGGATCTGACCGGCGTGCAGGTCGAGCGTGAGCACGCGGTCGGCGCCGGCCTCGACGATCATATTGGCGACGAGCTTGGCGGAGATCGGCGTGCGCGGGCCAGGCTTCCGGTCCTGCCGCGCATAGCCGAAATAGGGAATGACCGCGGTGATGCGCCGCGCCGATGCGCGCTTCAGCGCATCGATCATGATGAGCAGCTCCATCAGGTGGTCGTTGGCGGGCGCCGAAGTCGATTGGATGACGAATACGTCCTCGCCGCGCACGTTCTCCTGCACCTCGACGAAGATCTCCATGTCGGCGAAGCGCCGGACGATGCATTTGGCAAGGGGGGTCTTGAGATAGTTGGCGATCGCCTCGGCGAGGGGGCGGTTGCTGTTGCCCGCAACCAGTTTCATCCGATCGCTCCTTAACCAACGAGCCCAGGGCCGAGAAAGGCCCTGGCTCGCGCCCAGCCACGGCGGCTTTTAACAAGCGGTCGCGGGCGCTGTAAACTCACGCGATGCCGCAAGCTTGTGGATGAGGTCAGCTTGACTTCGGCAGGAGCTTCAGGATGCCGTCGGCGGCAGCACCCGCGGCGGCGTCGGCAATGGCGCCCCACGGGCCGTTCAGCGATCCCTTGGGGATGGTGTTCTGCTGCGACACCGTGCCGAGCTTCTTGCCATTGGGATCGAGCACTTGCCAGTCGATGCGGATGCTTTGCTTGCCCCCGCTGGCATCGGCCAGCTTAACGCTGCCCTTCACCGTGTAGACGTTCACGGCAGGGCCATTGGCAAGCTTGATTCCGCCGGCATAGAGCCGCTTCTTGAGCGCCACAGTTAACGACCTTTGCCCGTCGCCGGGCGCGCCGGACACCGGCTGCACCAGCACGCCGTTCGCCTTGGGGCGCGCCACCGCCGCCGTGACGGCTGGCGAGGCTGGCGTGGAGGGCGAGAGTCCGGGGGCGGCAGGCGTTGCTGGCGCTGCGGCAACCGCGCTCGCCGAGCCGCTGCCGCGGCCGCCCGGCACGCTTGCCGCGAGTTGTGAGGTGGTCTTGCCGGCGATACTGCGGATCGCCGCACTGTCGACGGCGGTCCAGGGATCCCTACCCGACCGCTTAGCGAGGACCTCCTCTCCCGTCACCCGCGTCACGCGCGAGCCGTCCGCGTCGTTGACGTCCCAGATATAGGTGATCTTGGCGCCGCGGCCCTCGCTGGTGGCGACCAAATAGCCGCGCAGCGTGTAGTTGGCCTTGCCGCCTTCGGTTACGAGGGTGAGGCCGCGATCCTTGCCGGCGACGACCAGGGCGTCGCCGAGCTCACGGGAAACCTCCGGCGTGGCACCGATGATGGGGGCGACGGCGATCGTCTTCGAGCCACCGAACCAGCCTGTCGCGCTGCTCCAGAGCCCGCCGCCGCCGTTTGGACCGCCTGGACCGCCGCCGCACCCCGCCAGCCAGGCAACCGTACCGGCGGCGAGCGCCACCGCTGCGATACGCCTGAGCCAGCCGCGCACGTGACGTGTGTCCGCGCCCAACAAATTTCTCCCTCTGTTGGCCGCACAGCACCGTTCGCGACAGACCTGTCGTGACGGAACTCCCAACCCTGTTCCCGGACGCCAGCTTACCTGCCCCGGGCGGCTCGCGTCCAGTTTAGCGTGGCTGGGCGTCGGCGCCCAATGCCGCTGATGGTGAATGCAGGTCAGGTGAGCACGATGGCGGAAATTTGGCGGCCATAATCGTCTTCGCCATGATGTTGCGACCGGCGGTAACTGAACAGGCGGGTTTCCTCGCAATAGGTACAAAATCCTAGGTCGGCGATCGTCCCCACGCCGGCCCGCGCCAGCCGCTCGCCGACATAGGCGGGGAGGTCGAAATGCGGCTCGCCGGTCCCCTCATGGGTGATGAAGAAGGCGGAACTGTCCGGTTCGCCGGCCAGGAATTGCTCTACGAAGTCCTGGCCCACCTCATAGGCTTCCTGCGAGATGGCGGGCCCGATCGCCGCAGTGATCCGCTTCGGCTTCGCGCCGAGTTCGGTCATGGCCTTGACCGTCGCCTCGACGATGCCGGCAAGCGCGCCCTTCCATCCCGCATGCGCCGCGCCGATCACCCCGGCCTCGCTGTCGCAAAAGAGCACCGGCGCGCAATCGGCTGTCAGTACGCCGATGGCAAGCCCCGGCTTCGCCGTGACGATGGCGTCGGCCTCCGGCGCCTTGCCGTCCTTCCAGGGCTTTTCCGCAATCACCGCCTCGGCGCTGTGCTTCTGGAACAGAGTGATCAGGCGGGAAGGCTCCGCGCCAAGCAGTTCGGCGACGCGCCCGCGGTTCTCGGAAACATTGGCCGCATCGTCGCGCGAGCCCGGCCCACAATTGAGCGAGGCATAGATGCCGGTCGAGACCCCGCCCTGACGGGTGAAGAAGCCGTGGCGCACGCCGGGCAGTGCGGCGAGGCTCGCAGCCTCAAGCTTCATCTTGTCTGGTGTGACCATGGCAACGCGAAGGCTTCGCTGCTCTAAATGTCTCCGAAGGGAGGCGGCGGGGCAAGCCCGCTCGATTGCAGGACGAGCACTTTGAACAGCACACCCATCTGACGTGGATCGGTCAATCGCGCCGCGCCGGATAAGATTGCCTGCCTTTTCTCCGACGCCGCATTCCGCGTGAGGCGCTCGGCGCGCGCGGCAAGGCCAAGCTTAAGCAGGAATTCGCCTTGCGGCATCGGGCCAAAGGTTGCGAGGCCGAGGGCCTTCGCGCTCTCCTTCAGCGCGGCGAAATCGACATGGGCGGTGAGATCGGCTTCGCCGGGCGCAGAGAGCGGATCGGCATAGCGATGGGCGCGCACCGCCTGCAAAGTCTCGCCGAAGCCGCTCTCCGCATGGCCGTAGTCGGCGATCAACGCGGCAAGCGGCGCATGTTTTGCGCGTGCGACAAGATCGGTCAGGAGTTTGCTGACTGCTGGACACATCTCGACGACGGCGCCCTCCGCTGCCTCAACGCCGCGGGCGAAGGCGGGAAGGGCGTCAGTTTCGACCGCCCTCCCGGCGCAAAAGCCGAACGTGCCGTCAGTGGCAAGACCGATGCAGCGCTCGCGCCAGATCGCGCTCGCGCGCACGAATTGCCGGATCGGCAGCGCATCCACGAATTCATTGGCGATCAGGATCAGCGGGCCGTCCGGCACGTCTTCCATCCGCTCGAACCAGCGGAGCAGGCCAGGGGCGTTGCGCAACTTTTCTTGTTGCAGTTGACGCAGCACCGGACTCGTCTCCACGAGCGCGAGCGTGGCGCCATCGAGCAGCTTGGGCACCGTGTCGAACACGCGGAGCGCGTCCGCCATCAGCGTACCGCGTCCCGGCCCAAGCTCGGCGATGGTGAAATGCACCGGCGCGCCCATGCCCTGCCACACCGTCGCCGCCCAGGCGCCGATCAGCTCGCCGAATATCTGGCTGATCTCCGGCGCGGTAATGAAGTCGCCGTCGCGTCCGATCGGCTGGCGGGTCAAGTAGTAGCCCGCCGCGCGATCGGCGAGGCAGGCCTCCATATAGTCATGCACGCTGATCGGGCCCTCGCGCGCGATCCGCTCTTTCAGTCGCGCCGCAAGCGGTGAACTCTCGGCCCCGTGCTTCACCTGGGCGCTCATCGCGCGGCGAGCGCCGGCTCGCGTCTTGCCCGCCAGATCAGCCATGCGCCGATCAGAATCATCGGGATCGAATAGGCGATGCCCGGCGTGAGCAGGCCGATATCGAGCGGATGGCCCGCATGCGGTTCGCGGAAGAACTCTGCCGTGCTGCGGAAGATGCCGTAGAACACGAGGAACAGGCCGAATACCGTGCCCGGCCGCGTCAGCGCATGGTAATAATGCGTGGCGACGCGCAGGATCGCGAACAGCACGATGCCTTCGAGAAACGCCTCGTAGAGCTGGCTCGGGTGGCGCGGCTCGTCACCCGCGCCGGGGAATACCATCGCCCAGGGCACGTCGCTGACCCGCCCGACCACCTCCGAATTGATGAAATTGGCGACGCGTCCGAAGAACAGGCCGAACGGCGTGGCGGCGGCGGCGACGTCGCCGAGCGACAGCGGGTTGATGCCCTTCAGCCGCGAGAACAAATAGACCGCGAGCACGACGCCGAGCAGCCCGCCATGGAACGACATGCCGCCATGCCAGATCGCGGGAATCTCCAACGGGTGCGCCCAGAAATAAGACGGCTCGTAGAACAGCACGAAGCCGAGCCTGCCGCCGACCACGATGCCAAGCGTGATCCAGAGCAGAAAGTCGTCGGCTTGCGCGACCGTCATAGGCGGCTTGCCGTCCCACAGATCGGCCCGCGATACGAGCTTGCGCCCATACAGCCAGCCGAACAGGATGCCGGCCATATAGGCCAGCCCATACCAGCGAACGGCAATTGGGCCGATCTCGACCGCGACCGGATCGATCACTGGATAGGGAAGGACAAAAAGATGCATGAGCCGGTGCAGCGTTTTGCGGAAGCTGGCGACCCTTCACCGCTGGCAGGACCATGTCAAGCCGCACCCTCTGGCTTGCGCCACGTGCGCTTGCATCCCTCAGGCCGTCCGACTAGGTATCTCGCATGACCCAGACCACAGGCCGCTTCTTCGACGAGCTTGGCAAGCTGATCACCGACGCCGCGGGCGCCGCCGACGGCGTGCGCAAGGAGATCGAGACCGTGGTGCGCGGTCAGGCCGAACGCGTGTTGCGCGATCTCGACGTGGTTCAGCGCGAGGAATTCGAGGCGGTTAAGGCCATGGCGCAGAAGGCGCGCGAAGAGAACGAGGCCTTGAAGGCGAAGATCGCGGCGCTCGAGGCGGCGATCGTCAAGGGCTTGGCGGAGAACGACAAGCTCTCTTGACTGTCGCCCCGTCTGAGGCGCGCACGCGCGCGCGAGTCGACGCACACTCAACGGTTTGCGCCCGCGCGGCAATCCACAACTATCTGTAGGAAACCCACATTGGCAGACTCAGCCTGCGTGGTGCTTTCAGACTCTGCGTTATATAACTGATTCACAAAGTGATTCGCGGGCGGGCAATCCTGAGTACGAGCGCAACTCTGCCGGGGCCACAGAGGAGACTCATGGCTACGACACAGCCGATCTTCGACCATTTCACCAACCCCGTGGACATGGTCGAGCATATTGCCAGCATCCATGCCTGGGCCTTCGAACGAAGCGCGCCCGACGAGCTCACGCTCACGGTCTCGGGTTCTTGGTGCGACTATCAAATCTCGCTCAATTGGCGGGACGACCTGGAGGCGCTGCATCTCGCTTGCGCCTTCGATTTCAAGGTGCCGACGCGCCGGCTGCCGGAGATCTACCGGCTGATGGCGCTGATCAACGAGCAGCTTTGGCTCGGCCATTTCGACTTGTGGCGGGAAGACGGGCTTTTGCTTTACCGGCACGGGCTCCTGCTTGCCGGCGCCGACACCCATGCCGGCCAATGCGAGGCGTTGCTTAAGGCTGCGCTCGAAGCTTGCGAACGCTATTATCAGTCCTTCCAATATGTGTTTTGGGCGGGCAAGTCTCCCGAGGACGCGCTCGCCGCCATCATGCTGGATACGCAAGGACAAGCATGACCCTTCGCCTCGCCGGCCCGCTGCTCTTGGTGGGAGCGGGAAAGATGGGCGGGGCGCTGCTCGAGGGCTGGCTCAGGCAGGGCCTCGACCCCGCCGCCGTCTTTCTACAGGACCCCGCGCCCGCGCCGGAGGTTCTGAGCCTCGCCGCGCGTCACGCGATTGCCGCGAGCACGGCGCCCGACCTTCCCGCCGCGCCGTCGGTGATCGTGGTTGCGGTGAAGCCCGATCTCGTCGCGAAGCTGTTGCCCGAGATCGAGCCGATGATCGAGCAGGGGACGGTGATCCTCTCGATCGCGGCGGGACGCACACTGGAGAGTCTCGCCCGTGCCTTGCCGCCCGGCACGGCTATCGTCCGTGCCATGCCGAACACCGCGGCGGCCGTCGGCAGCAGCATGACGGTGGCTTGCGCCAACGCCGCGGTGACGGCCGAGCAGGTGGCCGAGTGCACCGCTCTGCTCGAAGCGGTCGGCGACGTGGTGTGGCTCGACGACGAGAACCTGCTCGACGCTGTTACCGCCGTCTCGGGGAGCGGACCGGCTTATGTGTTCCTGCTCGCCGAATGTCTGGCTGAGGCCGGCCGTGCCGCCGGACTCGACGCAGCACTTGCGCAGCGTCTTGCGCGCGCCACCGTCGTCGGCGCCGGCGCGTTGCTGGCTCAGTCCGATCTTTCGCCGCATGAATTGCGCGAGAAGGTTACCTCGCCCAAGGGCACGACCGCCGCGGCGCTCGAAGTGTTGATGGGCAAAGACGGCGTTCAGGAGCTGCTCAAACGCGCCGTCGCCGCCGCCGCCAAGCGCTCCCGCGAGCTGTCATCCTAGGCACCCTTCGCTTGCCCCAGCGCATCATCGCTTGCTGTTCCTTGGGGTTAATACCATCGCGCCCGCTTCCTTTGGCTGACTAGAGCGATACGCTGAGGGATATCTGATTTGGTCCGCAGAGAGCTCTGACCAACTTGGTGGCACCTTGAACCGCACCGAGCTACTTACCGCGGCTGCAAGCAAGCTATCGGAGGCCGTTGCACTACTGGTTGCTGCGGGTGAGGAGAAATTGGCGGCCCACGCCGAGGACCTAGTTCAGCAAATCGAGCTTACGGTCCCCGACATGCGGCCCGATCCGACATCGCATTGAATTGTTGTGACTGCATCGAGTTTCAACAGTCCGGTCAGGAAGTCAGTGGTCTTTGATCTGTGAAGCACGATCTTTTCGCCTTCGCGCTGAATCTGTATGGGGGACCTGTGGCTCTGTGGGAACGTTTGAAGGCGAGTCTAACTTCGCGCGGAGACGGTCTAGCTCGACTAACAATCGGGCCCGAAGTCTCACTATCTCTTCGGCCTTCAACTCGTTCGCAGCCGTCGCTTCATCCTGACGACCTGCGGCTTGCTTTAAAGTATGGTGATCGATGTAACGCGTTACGTCGCAGACCGCTTTTGTCCACGACCCGCGCATCGTGCGAAAACGCCAGGAAGGCAAGCTCGGCAATCCGCCTCTAGAGGGGACCACATTAAGGATCCATCCCTCACCCTTTTGCTGTCCTTCGATGCGGTAACCTCGGTGATGAGCCTCGTGCCGATTGCGCATCACTCTCATAACGACCGCTATGTCAGCTACTTTTTCAGAGCTCCTAGGGGACAACGACCTTACGAGAGTACACCCAGCACAAATATTTGCAATTTGCGGGAATCGTGGTTAACCGCAAAAAAGCTCCGTGCCGCATGCGATGGAGACGACAAATATGTACGGGGGCGTACGACCTGTGTCTCAACCGGAGGCGGAAGGTCGAGCTGGTCAAGGCCCGATAACGCCGGGGGCCTCGGCACGATGGGCCGTTGGAGCATATCGGCTGGTGGCAAATTGGCGCTTTAGGGGGCCTCCAGGCGCGCGGGGGTGGCGAGTCCAGCTGACGACCTTTGCGCACTTTGTCCGGCGGAGGCGGGCCTAACCTTTTGGACGGGCGCCTTTCGATGGTTACCAAAAGCGCCTATGTTTTGGCCGAAGGAGTACGCCCATGTTCGACGATTTCTCTAAGCGTTCCAAAGCCGTTCGTGCGGCCCTCGATCTGGCCAAGGAGCGGAGCTGGGGCGACATCACCCTCGCCGACATTGCCCTGGCCTCGGGCCTTGAGCTTGTCGACCTCCGCCGCGAATTCTCCTGCAAGAGCGACATCGTCCGCGCCTTCCAGAAAGAGGTCGACGCTGAGGTGCTGGCCAAGGTGAAGCCGGCAAGCGAAGGGCAAAGCCCGCGCGACCGTCTGTTCGACATTCTGATGACGCGTTTCGAGGTGATGCAGCCTTACAAGCCGGCGCTGAAACGCATCTCCTCCTATCTCTGCTGCCGGCCCGGCGAAGCGAGCGCCGTGTTCTGCTCCTCGCTCGCCTCGCAATATTGGATGCTGGCCGGCTCCGGCGCCAAGCTCGACGGGCCGGGCGGTGCGCTCCGCGTCGCGGGCCTCGCTTCGGTTTATGGCAAGGTGTTCCAAATCTGGCTGGACGATCCCTCGCCCTCGCTCGACAAGACCATGGCCGCGCTCGACAAGCGGCTGGCTAGGGGCGAGCGCATGCTATCCGCGGTCGAGCAGGCCTGCGCCGATGCTTGCCGGCTGGCTTGCGCCTTCATGCCACGTGGCTGGGGACGCAGGGACGGCGGTGCGGCGGAGCCTTCGGCCCCCACTTCGGGACCGTCCCCGGCGCCGAGTGTGCACTGAACCTGCCGGGATTGCCTATTCGGGGAGGGGATCCTCGTCGAAGGGGCCCGACAAATCTTCCGGCCCTTCGCCGGGAAGCTCCTCGTCGATCGGGTCGGGGTCAATGGGGTCGTCGGGGTCGTCCAACGGCTCCAGCGGAGGATCGTTCTCGCCGAGATCGAGGATCGGTTTGCCGTCCTCGCGATGGATCGAGGCGCCGCCGCCGCCGATATCGATTTCGATCTCCGAGCCCGGCTGCTCCTCTTCCTGGATTTCTTCGGTCATGTCTTCGGCGAAGGTTGGTCCCGCGAAAGACATCGCCAACGCCGCCGCTACCCCAACCATCATGCGTCGCATGAACTGTTCCCTCCCAAGTTATCGTTCAACCATCAAACAGGCACTTTTAGCACAGCCTTCAATCCGCCGAGCTGCGACCGGCTGAGCGCGATGTCGCCGCCATGGATGCGGGCGATGTCGCGGGCGATGGCAAGCCCCAAGCCGGTCGAGCCGGAATCCTGGTTGCGCGCATGATCGAGCCGGTAGAACGGCCGGAATACATGCTCGTGCTCCGCGTCCGGGATGCCGGGACCGTCATCCTCGACCGCGACGGTGAGCGCGCCGTTCTGCTTGGCGGCGCTGACATTCACATGCGCGGCGAAGCGCGTGGCGTTGTTCACCAGGTTGGCGACGGCGCGCTTGAAGGCGTGACGGCGCACCGGCACGACGAGCGGCGCCTCTTCGACTTCGACCGCGATCTCCCTGCCGCCATGCGCCTGGCTCTTCACCTCGCTCAGGATTTCGCCAATATCGGCGCGCACGATCTCCTCGCCGGAATCGCCTTTGGCGAAGGCCATGTAGTCCTCCAGCATCGCCTGCATCTCGTCGACATCGGCGCGCATAGCTTCGAGCTCCGGCGAATCCTCGAACATTGCGAGCTGCAATTTGAAGCGGGTCAGCACCGTGCGCAGATCGTGGCTGACGCCGGCCAGCATCACCGTGCGCTGCTCGACATGGCGCTCGATGCGGTCGCGCATCTCGATGAAGGCATGCGCCGCCTGGCGCACCTCGCGCGCGCCGCGCGGACGGAAATCTGGCGGCGGCGGCCGTCCCTTGCCGAAGCTCTCCGCCGCCTCCGACAGCCGCACGATCGGCTTGATCTGATTGTGCAGGAACAGGATCGCCACGGTGAGCAGCACGAGCGAAGTGCCGACCATCCACAATAGGAAGATATGCGAGTTCGACGCATAGGTTTGGCTGCGCCGGGCGAGCACATGCATCACCGCATTGTCGAGCTTGACGCGAATATCGACCAGGTTGGAACGGCCCACCGTGTCGATCCAGAACGGCCGCCCGATCTGCTTGGTCAGCTCGTCCGAAAGATTGGAATCGAGAATGCTGAAGAACGGTCTGGAGCGTTGCGGCGGTAGCTCCTCGCCGGGCGCGAACCGCACCCGCATGCTCATGTTCTGCTCCGCCATCCGGGCGATGGCGTCGCCCTCTCCGGGATAGGTCTCATATAGGTCGATCAGCATGCCGACATTCTGCACGGTCACCGTCGACAGCCGCTTGGTCACCGTCTGCCAGTGCCGCTCGAGAAACACGAAGGTGAGCACCGACTGCAGCAGCACCATCGGCGCGATGATGATGATCAGCGCGCGCGCGTAGAGGCCCTTCGGCATGCGCTCGCCGAATTTGGCGAGCAGGCGCTTGAGCGGGCGGCGCCGCTCGCGCGTGAGGGGAGGGGCTGGGGCGCGCGCGTCCATCACTCGGAATAGAGAATGTAGCCCTTGCCGCGCACGGTCTGCAGATAGACCGGGTTGGCCGGGTCGTTCTCGATCTTGCGTCTGAGCCGGTTGATCTGCACGTCGACGGCGCGTTCGCCGCCGGCATCGGCGTCCTTGGCGAGCTCGTGGCGGGAGACCGGCATGCCCGGCCGCTGGGCGAAATAGCGCAACAAATCGCGCTCGCGCTCGGTGAGCCGGATGGTCTCGTTGTCGCGCTTCAATTCTCCACGCGAGATATGGAACACAAACTCGCCCATGCGCACCTCGCCGCTGGCCTGGCCCGCGCCGCCGCGCTTGAGCACGTTGCTCACCCGAAGCAGCAATTCACGCGGGTCGAACGGCTTGGCGAGATAGTCATCGACGCCGGTCTCCAGCCCCTCGATGCGCTGCTCGGGCTCGGCGCGCGCGGTCAACATCAGGATCGGCACTTGCGAGCTTGCGCGCAGCGCGCGGGCGAATTCGAGCCCCGATTCCAGTGGCATCATCACGTCGAGGATCAGGAGGTCGAAACTCAGGCTGCGCATTGTGGCGCGCGCGCTCGCCGCGTCCACCGCCGTGGTCACGCGGAAGCCGTTATCTTGCAGGTAGCGCGCCAGCAAATCGCGGATGCGGTTGTCGTCGTCGACCACCAGAATATGCGGCGCGTTGTCGTCGGGGCTGGTGCTGCGCTGAGCCTTGATCGGCGTCGGCATGGTCATCGACCTCCCCCCGTTGCCATGGCCTAACCCTTGCCGCCCGGTTTGAGCGGGGCCGGAGAGCTATGCATGATGGAGGAGACTTTGGGCCGTTCTTCGGCATTGATCATGGCTTCGAGAAAGCGGCGCAAAACCGCCTCCGCCCCGGGGCCTGCCCCCTTCAGCGCCTCGGCCAGCCGCACCGATTGCGGCGCCGCCAGCCGCTCGGCCAAGGCCCGGCCCTTGCCGGTGGGGAACAAGAGCCGCTCGCGCCGGTCCGACGCCCCCGCCTGCTGCACGATATAGCCCTTGTCGATCAACTGCTTGAGCACGCGCGACAGGCTCTGCTTGGTGATCGTCAAAATGTCCAGCAGGTCGGCCACCCGCAGCCCCGAGTGCCGGTTGACGAAATGCAGCACCCGGTGATGCGCCCGGCCGAAGCCGAAATCCTTGAGGATCGCGTCCGGGTCGGAGGTGAAATCGCGATAGGCGAAGAACAAGAGCTCGGCGAATTCAAGCAGCTTGGCCTCCGACGGGCTGCCGCGCCGCCGTGCCACGCCGCCATTGCCGCGCGGACCCGCGCGCTTAGCCTTGCCGCCGGGCGGCTTGGTTTCGGCGGCGGTTTCGCCCCGCGCCAGCCTGTCATTTAGGTCAGTCATGTTGACTTAAATTCGACCTTCCGTTATGTCAGCCATGTTGACTTATTTCGCCATAGATACGCCTCGACGCTGGCTCGCGCAATTGCCGTTCGAGATGCTATGAGGGCGTGGCTTGGCGTTGCGCACGTGCCCGGCCGGCCCGGCAAGAAGGCCGTCGCCGCCTCGCGGAGGAAACTGCATGTCGACCGCCCCCTACGATCAGCGCGAGGGCTTCATCTGGCTGAACGGCAAGCTGGTGCCGTGGAACGACGCCAAGCTGCACGTGCTGACCCACGGCCTGCATTACGCCTCGGCCGTGTTCGAGGGGATGCGCGCCTATGACGGCGAGATCTTCAAGCTCGCCGAGCACAATCAGCGCCTGCACGAGTCGGCCAAGATCCTCGACTTCGAGATTCCCTATTCGGTAGCCGAGCTCGACAAGGCCGCGCGCGAGGTGTTGCGCGCCAACAATCTGACCGACGCCTATATCCGCCCGATCGCCTGGCGCGGCTCCGAGCAGATGGGCGTCGCCGCGCAGCGCACCAAGACCAATGTCGCCATCGCCGCCTGGGACTGGGGCTCCTATTTCGATCCGCGGGCGCGCGAACGGGGCCTCAAGCTCACCTTCGCCAAGTATCGCCGCCCCGATCCCGCCACCGCCCCAGTCAAGAGCAAGGCGGCTGGCCTCTATATGATCTGCAGCATCGAGAAGCACCGCGCCGAGAAAGAAGGCTATGCCGACGCGCTGATGCTCGACTGGCGCGGCCAGATCGCCGAATGCACCGGCGCCAATATTTTCTTCGTCAAGGATGGCGTGTTGCACACGCCGACGCCCGATTGTTTCCTCGACGGCATCACCCGCCGCGCGGTGATCTGGCTCGCCAAGCAGCGCGGGCTGAAAGTGATCGAGCGGGCGATCCTGCCGCAGGAGCTCGGCGATTTCGACGAATGCTTCATCACCGGCACCGCCGCCGAGGTCACGCCGGTCTCATCGATCGGCGACTACACATTTGCCGTCGGCCCCATCACGAAGACATTGATGGACGATTTCGCCGCGCTCACCCACCCCGCCAAGATCCGCGCCGCCGTCGCGGGGTAGGGGACTCATCACGGGGGATAGACATGGAGGATGACTGCCATGGGACGCCCGCCGCTAAAACACGCTTTTACCGTCTCCTATGCGCGGGGCGGCATCGAGCTGAAACGCTACACCATCACCGCGCTCACCCAGGAAGCCGCCGAGACCGAGGCCGATGATCGCTTCCAGCGCGCGCATCCCGAGCTGCAGCTGGAGGAGAGTTCCGTCTCACGCCGCGTCGACGCGCATTAGCTCTGCTAGCCCGACGGGGGCCAGGCACGCTGTCTCGGGGCGTTGGCAAAGCGAACCGAATCGATTGCAGCTTTGGAAGCACTGCCCTCACCATAACTGCCATGCGAACTCATCCTCCATCCATGCTAGCCTCTGCCCATGGACAATGTCGGTGAGGTGAGGGTCGCAGAGAGTCGGGGCAAGGCCCCGCAATTCGATGCGGGGTTTCGCGCGCGGCTGTACGATCTCCTGAAATGGCGGCGGGACGTGCGGCGCTTCAAGCGCGAGCCTCTGCCCGAAGGCGCGATCGAGCGGCTCATTTCCATCGCCTGCCTCTCGCCGTCGGTGGGCTTGAGTGAGCCGTGGCGCTTCGTCATCGTCGAGGACGCTTCCCGCCGCGCCGCCATCCGCGCCTGTTTCGAAGCCTGCAACAAGGACGCGCTCGCCAAGCAGGACTCCGACCGCGCCGCGCTCTATGCGCGGCTCAAGCTTGCCGGCCTCGACGATGCGCCCTGCCAGGTCTCGGTGTTCGCCGATCATTCGACCGCGCAAGGGTCGGGCCTCGGCCGCGCCACCATGCCGGAGACGCTCGATTATTCCGTGGTCACCGCCATCCACACTTTGTGGCTCGCCGCACGGGCGGAAGGCTTGGGCGTCGGCTGGGTATCGATCCTCGATCCCGCGCAGATGCGCGCGATCCTCGACGTGCCGGAGCATTGGGCGTTTATCGGCCATCTCTGCATCGGCACTCCGGAAGCCTCCGACGACACGCCGGCGCTCGAGCGCGCCGGCTGGGAGCGCCGCGTCCCGCCCGAGGCCGCCGTCCTCTACCGCTAGGGCCTGCCAAGACCGCTTGATCATCGCCCCGGCAACGGGCACTCTCTTGTTGGGAAGGGGCTGCCGCGGCACGCGGCGAGGGGGCCTCGATGCGCAAAGTTTTGCTTATGCTCTCGCTTGGCGGGATCGTCGCCGCCGGCCTGCTCGCGCTGCCCGCGCCGAAGGCGCAGGCGCTGGTCTGGAAGGACTGCCAGCGCATCGCGCTCTGCACCGGCTGTAGCCCGCGTTACCGCTGCCGCTCCTGCAAATACCAGCGCACCTGCCAGGGCGGGGTGTGCGGCTGGGGCGATGTCTGCGTGTGGGGGCCTTACGTCAAAGTGCTGCCGCGCGGCGCCCGCATCATCCGGTAACAGAGTCCGCATTGGGCGCGATTTCGCAGCAAATTCAAGGGTGCATGCGCGCGGCAAATTGTGGATGATGGCGGCAGCGTCCCTAGCCGCGCGAGTTCCAAGCCGCCAATGCCATCCGCCGAGCCAATCCTTCAGGTGCGCGATCTGGTGCGCGCCTTCGGCGGCGTCATCGCCGTCAACGGCTTCAGCCTCGACGTCTATCCCGGCACCATCCACGGCCTGATCGGCCCGAACGGCGCCGGCAAGACCACCTTGCTGCGCCTGATCACCAAGATACTCAAGCCCGACACCGGCCGCATCCTGTTCAACGGCGAGGACATCACCGGGCTGCGCCCCTGGGACGTGGTCGAGCGCGGCATCGCCGGCACCTTCCAGAACACGCGGCCGTTCCGCCATCTGCCGATCGTCGCCAACGTGATGGTGCCGCTGGTCGCCCCGCGTGCGCGCAAGCGCGGCGAGTGGGTGAA
>DATICH010000001.1:0-6784 GCA_035456885.1 Methyloceanibacter sp. | reverse complement strand
GCGCGCCGCGCGGCGCTGATGAACCCGATCGACGCGCTCCGCTACGAGTAGCTAGCTACGAGTAGCTCGCTACGAGTAGCCTAGGCCACGCGGGCGATGGCGTTTCCCTCGCCCAGAACCACCACGGTCGGGTGGTAGTTGCGCGCCTCCTCGGCCGGGATCTGGCAATAGGCGACGATAATCAGCTTATCGCCCGTCTGCACCAGCCGCGCCGCGGCGCCGTTCACGCAAATGCCGCGCGAGCCCCGCTGAGCCTCGATAGCATAGGTGGTGAAGCGCCCCCCGGTATTGAGGTTGAACACGTCGACCCGCTCATGCGGCAGGATGCCGGCGGCGTCGAGCAGGTCGCGGTCGATGCCGATCGAGCCCTCATAGTCCAGGTCGGCGCCGGTCACCGTGGCGCGGTGGAGCTTGGCCTTGAGCATGGTCAGCAGCACGAATTTTGTCCTTCGGTATCAGCGCGTTGGGCGCTGGCCCGGATATAGGGCATGGGCGCCGCGGTGGCAACGCGGCAGCGGGCCGCGCGGGCTTTGCGCTAAGGTGGCCGCTCGCTCGCAACAAGGACGGGAACCCTATGCCACCTTTTCAGATCGATCCCCTGATCGCGCTCGCCGTCACGATCGCCACCGCCGCCACCGACGCGATCTATGTGATGTTCACCAATGCCGTGGTCAGGCGGCGCCGGCTCCCGGCCGCGACCTGGAGCAGCGTCTGGTATCTGCTCTCCTCCTTCGCCGTGATCTCCTACACCAATCATTGGGGCTATGTGCTGTTCGCCGCGGCGGGCTCGTTCGCCGGCGCCTATGCGGTGATGACCTATCTGCATCCGGGGCCGACCTATCCGCCGCCGCCGGTCGGCTCCGCGCCGGGCTAAGCAGACGCGCGTCTCCGTTACCGCGGCGCGCATCGCGTCCGGCCTATGAGAATTTTCCCCTCGCCGAGGGGCGGCGCGCCGCAAAGCGCAAACCTGTGGTTCCGTCTCCGTTGCCGGAGACGGCGGGCGCCTTCCGGCGCGCCAGCCTGCGCTCATTTTGAGTGCGCTACCGCGCTTCGCGCTACTTGAGCGCATGGCGCAACTGGAGCCCACTCCTCGCGCATGCTTATTTGCGGCGTCTTACGCGGCACCGGGCCCCGCTTTCGATTGGCCTTACCGCACTCGACCGGAGCGCGAGGCCAAGTCGTCAGTCAGCTCCAGACAGGGACTCGTTAGAGTGGTCCCGGGGGGAGCCCCGATGCGGCCCGAGTGCCTGGCTGCGAGACCTGACCCGCGGGCGCCGCACCCCGTCCCGCCTCACGAACGCCTCGAGAAACGCCCTCAGAAGGACGAGGTGGCATCAGCCTAACGTCGCTCGAGGGAGCGGGGATAAATTCGCGCACGAAAAATCCCTCCCCCCGAAGGGAGAGGGATGCGGGGGGCCTCGTCCGCTAGCGTCGGGAGCCGGACACGACGCCGAACAGGAAGCCGATCCCGAGCGCGATCAGAACCGCGGTCAGGGGATTGCGCCGCACCGCCGCGTGCGCCTCGTCATAGGCATCGACCGCCATGTCCTGAGCCCGGCCGAACTGCTTGCCGGCCTCGCGCGATACGTCGGAGGCAAATTCGCCCACGGATTCGCCTGCCGATCTTACGGTCTGAGCGGCGGACTTGGCGGCTTCGGCGGCTTCGCGGCCTGCGGGGGAATTGGCGGCTTGACGATAGGCTTGGTTGGCGGTGGCCATGGTCATTATCCTCGTATGGTTGTGCCGGCACGGCGCCGGTCCGAATGGTCGGAGTGTTAATGACTTAACCCGCGGCCGAGGCGGGAGGTTCCGCGCCGGGCGCCGCACCCCGTCCCGCCTCAAGATCGCCTCGAGAAACGCCCTCAGAAGGACGAGGTGGCTTTAATGGCAGCGCGGATGGCGGGGACAAGCGAGACAAAATTTCTCCTCTCCCCTGGGGAGAGGGCTGTTCGCCATGATTTGCGAGCGGAGCGAGCACGTCATCTGGCGAACAGGGTGAGGGGATCGCGTCTGCCCCCCTCACCGCTCGCTTCGCTCGCGTGCTCTCCCCAAGGGGAGAGCGAAAAGACTCGACGGCTAAGCCGCGGAAATGGAGGCCGGCTCGCGCCCGTTGGCCGCCTGCTCGCGCCGGAGCCGCGCCGAAAGCTTCTCCGGCTTGTCCGCCTTGTCCGCCTCGGGACGCCGCAGATTGCTGCCCGCCGCCCGGATCGAGCGCCCGTCGAAATAGGCGCCGGGCTCGATCGCCAAAGAATTGTGCTGAATGTCGCCGACCACGTAAGCGCGCGACTTGAGCACGACCTCGCCGCCGCGGATCGGCCCTTCGACGCGGCCGTTGACCACCACCTTGTCGGCCTCGACCCCGCCATTGATCGACGCCTTGGACGAGACCACGAGCGAGGTGCAATGCAGATCGCCCTCGATATGGCCGTTCACCTCGACCAGCCCCTCGGCCGTGACCGAGCCGGTAATCTTCAAGCCGTCGGCAATGATGGTCCCTCTACGCCTGAACAAACGCATGACGCTTTCCCTCCTACGCATGAAACTGAGAGTGCCCTACGCTAGCACAACGGAGCGGTTGCCGCAGAGGTTCCACGCCGCCGCCTAATTTGTGGCGGGCACGTTTCGACTCAGTCCCTCCCCTAAACCCGACGAGCTACAATCAGCCCTTCCCGTTTGATGTGCGTCCCGAGAGGGACCCTTCGAGGGCCGCGCGTCGCGCGGCCACCTCAGGATGACGGTGCTACTAGCACCGCGTGCCGAGCGTCACCACGCAGCGGGCGCCGCGGCCGACGCCTCTGGCGGCGGTAACCGTGCCGCGGGCGACGCCGATGCCGGCTTGGCCGGCGCCCTTGGCCACGCCGGTGACGGCGGTGGCGGTGCCTTTGACCGCGCCCTTGACCGGCTGGGCGGCCTCGGCGGGGAGCGCAATCGCGGCGATCATGAACGCCGCCAGCAATGCGTAGCGCATGGCAATCTCCTTTCGGGATGCAGTGCTCATGCGTAAAAAACCGCCGGAATCCGCCGAAAGTTCCGCGGTTTTCCACAGGAACCGGAGGCGGGGCCTGGCGGTTAATCCCGGCAGAAGAACGGGCGGGTTGACAGGGAAATCCATTCGATGCGTGGCGTCGCGGGCGTTCGGCCGCTCAGTTTGCGTTGTTTGCGCGAGGTGCATGGCTCGACCTGGGCCGCTTCGCTCGCCGTGGTCGCGGTGTCGGTGGCGGGGTCGCTCGCGATCGCCGAGCGGATCGTGGCTTCAAGCGAGGCGCCCGCGCCGCATCTCGTGACGCTCGCCCCCGCCCCGCGCATCGCGCTTCCCGTGGCCTTGCCGCATCAGGTCTCCAATCACGCCAAGACCCAGGCGCGCGAGCCGATCCGCGCGGCGTCGCATGCGGCGCTCGTGCCGGACGACGATTGGCAAAAGCCGGAAAGCTGGCTGCCGCTCGCGCCCGAGCGTGAGGCGCCGCAAGCCGCGCCGGAGCGCGCGGCCGAGGAAGGGCTCGCCGGCGAGACCGGCCGCGCCTCGTGGTATGCGCTCGCCTCGGCGACGGCGAGCGGCGAGGCGATGGACGCGCGCGCGCTCACCGCGGCGCATCCGACACTGCCGTTCGGCTCCTATGCGCGGGTGGAGAATCTGGACAATGGCCGCAGCGTGCTGGTGCGCATCAACGATCGCGGGCCGTTCGCCAAGGGCCGCATCATCGATGTGTCGAAGGCGGCGGCCGCCGAGCTCGGCATGATCCGCGCCGGCGTGGCCAAGGTGCGGGTCAGCCCGGCCGGCGAGGACGTGGCCGGCACCGACGACATGCAGTCCGCCGCAGCCGAGCCCTAGCCGACACGACTCACGCCCGCATGCTGGCGAGCGCTCATAGGGGCGCTAGCCGTCGAGGCGCCAACCGTTGGCCAAGTCCTCAGGTCTCGGGATTCAGTTGTCCAGGAAGGAGCGCAGCTTGCGGCTGCGGCTCGGATGCTTCAGCTTGCGCAGCGCCTTGGCCTCGATCTGGCGGATGCGCTCGCGGGTCACCGAGAATTGCTGGCCGACCTCTTCGAGCGTGTGGTCGGTGTTCATGCCGATGCCGAAACGCATGCGGAGCACGCGCTCCTCGCGCGGGGTGAGACTGGCCAGCACCCGCGTGGTGGTCTCGCGCAGATTGGACTGGATCGCTGCGTCGATCGGCAAGACCGCGTTCTTGTCCTCGATGAAATCGCCGAGATAGCTATCCTCCTCGTCGCCGATCGGGGTCTCGAGGCTGATCGGCTCCTTGGCGATCTTCAGCACTTTGCGCACTTTCTCCAGCGGCATGGCGAGCTTCTCGGCGAGCTCCTCAGGCGTCGGCTCGCGGCCGATCTCGTGCAGCATCTGGCGGGAAGTGCGCACGATCTTGTTGATGGTCTCGATCATGTGCACGGGGATGCGGATGGTGCGCGCCTGGTCGGCGATCGAGCGGGTGATCGCCTGGCGGATCCACCAGGTGGCGTAGGTGGAGAATTTGTAGCCGCGGCGATACTCGAATTTATCGACGGCCTTCATCAGGCCGATATTGCCTTCCTGGATCAGGTCGAGGAATTGCAGGCCGCGATTGGTGTATTTCTTGGCGATCGAGATCACCAGGCGGAGATTGGCCTCGACCATCTCCTTCTTGGCCTGGCGCGCCTCGCGCTCGCCCTTCTGCACGATATGCACGATGCGGCGGAACTCGGAGATCTGTAGCCCGGTCTCGGCGGCGAGATTCTGGATCTCGCTGCGCAGCTCCTTCACCATGCCGCGCTCGTCGCGGATGAAATCGATCCAGCCCTTCTTCTTCAGGCGGCCGACGCGGCGCAGCCAATTGGGGTCGAGCTCGTTGCCCTGATATTCGGTGAGGAAGTCCTCGCGCAGCACGCCATAGCTCTCGGCCAGGCGGAGCAGCCGGCCCTCATAGCCGAGCAGCTTCTTGTTGATGTCGTAGAGCGTCTCGACCAGGCTCTCGATGCGGTTCTGGTTGAGCGAGAGCGACTTGATCTCGGCGACGATCTCGTCCTTGAGCAGCTTGTAGCGCTTCTCCTGGCCGGAGGAGAGACTGTCGTTCTTCAGCGCGCGCTCGACCTGCTGGTCCTGCAGCTTGCGCAGCTTCTTGTAGTTGGTGGCGACCAGGTCGAAGGTCTCCAGCACTTGCGGCTTGAGCTCGGCCTCCATGGCGGCGAGCGAAAGCGAGTTCTCGAGATCGTCCTCGTCGTCGTCGAATTCCTCGGGCTGAGGCTCCTCGTCCTCGCCGTCGCCGCCGCGGGCGGGCTGGGCGGCCTGGCCGTTGACCTCGGCGCCATTGGCGCCATTGGCGCCGGCTTCGCCGGGCAGCGGCTGCGAGGGCGCCGGCTTGGCGTCGGGGCCCTGATAGGTGGCTTCGAGATCGATGATGTCGCGCAGCAGAATCTTGCCGTCGTTCAGCTCGTCACGCCAGATGATGATGGCCTGGAAGGTGAGCGGGCTTTCGCACAGCCCGGCGATCATCGCCTCGCGGCCGGCCTCGATGCGCTTGGCGATGGCGATCTCGCCCTCGCGGGAGAGCAGCTCGACCGAGCCCATCTCGCGCAGATACATGCGCACGGGATCGTCGGTGCGCTCGGTGGGTTCCTTGGTGGTGGTTTCGGCCTTGGCGATCGGGGCGGCGGCGACCACGGCGCGCGGCGCCTCGCCTTCGCCCTCCGGCGCCGCTTCCTCCGCCTCATCGGTGTCGATGACGTTGATGCCCATGTCGGACAGCATCGACATGGTGTCCTCGATCTGCTCGGAGGAGACTTCCTCGGAGGGGAGGACTTCGTTCAGCTCGTCGTAGGTTACAAAGCCGCGCGCCTTCGCGGTCTTGATCAGCTTCTTGACTGCAGCGTCCGACATGTCGAGCACGGGTCCGTCCGACGTCTCGGGGGCGGCTTGCTCTTGATCTTCGGCTTCAGCGGTTTTGGTTGCCATTCTTGCTACTCCGCAGCGCAGATTCCAATGTCAGAGGCGCAGCCCCAAGCTCCGGGAGCGCCGTGCTCAAAAGCGCTTCCACCCATACGCCAATTCTAGATGCGATTAACGGGTGGTCCGTTAATCGTCAATTAAGCATGACCCGTCCAAAGCCTTGAGGCCGCAATTTTAATACTGGCCTCGAGCTTGGATCGACTGTCACTCTCCCAAACAATGGGCACGAAGGCCAAGACAGGGACTCAAGAACGTGCCTTTACACTTCCGCGAAGTGGCTCCGGACCTTTTTTTCTCAGGAGCATGAATTACCTCGCGGGGGAGCTGCCTCAGCCCTCAGAGACCGGCTTCTAGAAGCGCGTTTCGCCCCGAAAATAATGGTCGCGCGGTGGTTTGCACGTCTTGAGCATGAATTGGCGAGGAGGGCTCCGGGTGTCAAGTCCGGACGGCCGTTCCACCGAGGAATTTCTTGCGCTTGACTTGGATCATGGCGGCCTCGCTGTGCAAGAATGGGGCCGATTCCTAGCACGGCGGTCATGAGGTGTCGGGCGTTTGGGACGTCTGGCTCGGATAAGTTCGGATAGGGCACGTCGCCGCTGCAATTATCTGCTTCGTGCCAGTAGCGGACCCAAGACCCTCACCCCTGACACCAACAAGCCGCCCCCCGAAGGGGACGGCTCTCAATTTCAAAGCTCACCTTGTCCGTTGAGGACTAGGCGGCCTCGATATGCGCCACGGCGGTCTTGCCGCTGCGGCTGTCCAACTCCGTGTCAAAAGAGACCTTCTGGCCCTCGACCAGTCTGCTGATGCCGGCGCGCTCAAGCGCCGTGGCATGAACAAACACGT